>CAIRLQ010000106.1 GCA_903879465.1 uncultured Opitutia bacterium
CCTACCTAAAGGCCCCTCCGGGGGCTCCTGGAGCGGGTAACCAGATTCGAACTGGTGTCACCACTATGGGAAAGTGAGGTCCTACCACTGAACGATACCCGCGCTGCCAGGAGCCGCCATCTTGTGGAAATCCCCCGCGACGGTCAAGCGGCGTCCCGGTGGACGACGTTGATGGTCCCGTTGGTCTCGAGGATCGCGTGCCGTACATGCTCGATGTTGGGGCAACCAGCGGAACGCAGGGCGGCCGCCAGTTCGTGGTGCGTGATTTTTTCCCGCGCCATGGCTTTTTCATCAAGCACGCCCGCGCGGATGATGAATACAGGTTGGCCGATGAGCAGGCCTTCGATGAACTTCGAGCGGCGGGTGAGCCAGGCCATCAGCGTGTTCATGACGATGAGCACCGTCGCGATGAAGAGACCGCCCGCTAGGCTGTTGTCGCCGCCGCTCATGGAATTCTGGACGGCGTTGCTCAGGATGAGTAGTAGGATGAAATCAAAGGGTGCCATCATGCCGACCTGCCGGCGACCGGTCATGCGAATGAGAATCACCAAGAATACGTAGACGAGTACGCCGCGGGCGAGTAACTCGAGCCAAGGGAGCTGGGGGAGGAAGACGTAGCGGGGCAGGGCGTCGGAGGCTTCGGCGAGCATGCGGCCAGCGTGCCCACCTTTCGGGAGACTGCGACACCGTTTGCGCTTCACGGCGAGCCGGGTTCGGTCATCCTGCGCCCATGGCTCGCATCTCCCGTAAATCCCCCGCCCCCGTCCGTGATGTGTTGATGATGGCGACCCCCTCCAAGAACGCCGATCTGCGCTGGTTCGGCGGTTTTCATGCCTCCGACCCCTTTCCTGCTTTTTCCGCCGCGGGTCGGAAGATCGGCCTGTTGCCAGGAATGGAAGTCGGCCGCGCCCAAGAGGAATCGGCCTTCGACGAAGTCCTGAACATGGCCGAGATTTTCAAAGACCTACGCAAGACCAACCCGAAGGCCGGCCTGGCCGATGCCATTGCTTTCGCCGCCCTTCAACAAGGCGTTCATCGTTTCCGCGTCCCGGCCGATTTCCCAGTCGGCCTTTGCGAACGCCTTCGCGAACTCGGTCTGGAACTGCACCCCGTCGGGGCGCAGCACAACGAGCGCGGCTCGCCCGAACTTTTCCCAGGCCGCCAAATTAAGACCAAGTCGGAGCTCGCCGGCATCCGCGCCGGTAACGCCGCCGCGGTCGCGGGCTTCAAGGCCGTCGAGAAGATCCTAACGGAATCCCGGATCGGTAAGCAGGGTCTCCTGCAATGGAATGGACGCACACTCACGGCGGAGATTCTCAAGGAGGAGGCGCAGGTCGCCATCCTCCGCGCGGGCGGTCTCTGTGATATCGGCCTAATCATTGCTCCGGGCGACCAAGCGGTGGATTGCCACTGTTCGGGCTCGGGCCCAGTCCGTGCCAACGAGCTCATCGTGTGCGATATTTATCCGCGACACATCGCCTCTCATCACTACGGCGACATGACCCGCACCTACCTGAAAGGGAAGGCCAACGCGAAGCAGCGTAAAATGGTTCACGCCGTCCTGGAGGCCCAGCGCCGGGCGATCAAGGCCATCCGCGCGGGCGTGACGGGCGCCAAGGTCCACACGGTCGTGGCCGATTACTTCAAGTCGCTCCGTTATAAGACCGGCCTGGTGAAGGGCGTCTATGTCGGCTTCTTTCACGGTACGGGTCACGGCCTGGGCTACGACATCCATGAGGATCCCTCCCTCTCGTTGCGCCACCCGCACCCGCTCGTCGTCGGCAACGCACTCACGGTCGAGCCTGGGCTTTATTACCCTGGCATCGGCGGCTGTCGCTTCGAGGACTGCATCGTGGTCACAAAGAAGGGCTGCGAGATGCTCTCCTCGCACCCCTATCATTGGGAGATTGCCTGAGCATGGCGAAGGGCCGCGGCAGGGCGGGCGCGCACACGACGTTGACCGACGCCGCGCGCCCCGTCGCCGAGGCCCTGGAGCGCTCGGGCCGGGTCTCTCGCGGAGTCATCAGCGCCCGCGTCGGTGCGAAGACGCTTTCAATCAAAATCATACCGCTCGACGGCGGCCTACGACTTACGGTGGTCTCGAAGGGTTCCCGTCAGGAATTGCATGTCTACGGTCTCACGATGACGCGCGCTGCGGAAATTCTTTCGCAGCCAGAATTTTCTGGTTATAAACTAAACCTCGCCCGTGACTAAAGCCCCTGAAATCTTAGCCGAAGTCAGCGCGGCCGATTGGGCCGCCACAGGAGAGGGCTGGACGCATCTGCCTTACCTGGCGCGATTTCGTGCGGAACGGCTGCCGGATTCTTGGGACGGATTCTTCTCGGGTCGACACCATGCGGTACTCGAAAGCGGCCGAACAGGATCGCTTACGATCGCCGTGCCGTGCGCTCGCCGCACGACAGTGTTTTTTGCCGATGGTCGCGTGATGATCCACGCCGAAGACGGCGCCCATGAGGAAACCTCCGAACGACCACTGGCCTTTCTCCGTCGCTGGTCAAGCGAGGTACGTGCCCCGCGGCTCGCAGGCTGGCCATCCTTCCAGGGCGGGCTCATCGCGCTGCTGGGTTACGAGTTAGCCACGCAGTTCGAACCGGTGGCATCCGCCCCTGCGGACACGGGCGCTCCGTTGGCCGCATTCCTCGAGGCTTCGGAAGCCTGCGTGTTTGATGCTACAAAACAGGAGCTGACGGTCGTGGTGCTCTGCCCGGTCGGTTCGCCCGCCTCATCCTTGAGGGCGGCGCGCGCACGCGCGCTGACTCTCGCCGAGCATTGGCATCGTACCACGGCGCAGCCCGCCGTGGCGGGCTCAACTCCATCCACGACTGCGCCGCCTCTCGCTCAGTCTTTGGACGAGCCCGCCTTCGCCGCCGCCGTTCGGCGTTGCCAAGAATACATCGCCGCCGGCGATACGTATCAGGTCAATCTCTCGACGCGGTTGGAGGTCGCGCCGATTGATTCGCTCCGCGCCTATGAAGCCCTACGCGCGGCCAATCCCTCGCCCTATATGGGCTTGGTGCGCCTCCCTGGGGCGACGTTGGTCTGCGGCTCGCCGGAATTATTGGTGGAGGTATCCCACGGCCGCATCACTTCGCGCCCGATCGCCGGGACGCGCCCGCGTGGCGCCGATGCTGCGGCTGACCTGGCTTGGGCACAGGAATTAGCCGGCGACACTAAAGAAAAGGCAGAACATCTGATGCTGGTAGACCTTCTACGCAATGATGTTGGCCGCGTCTCGCAGCCCGGCTCGGTGAGTGTGCCTGAATTTATGTCGGTCGAACGCTACTCACATGTGATGCACCTCGTCTCGCAAGTTGAAGGAAGGCTCCAGGCTTCCGCGGGGCCGGCGGAAGTTATCCGGGCACTTTTCCCCGGCGGCACAATCACGGGCGCGCCGAAAGTACGCACGATGCAAATCATCGCTGCCCTCGAACCAGTAGCCCGTGGTTACTATACGGGTTCATTGGGCTGGATCGGCGCTTCGGGTGACCTCTGTCTTAACATCATCATTCGTTCGCTGTGGTCTGCCGACGGACGTGCCTTCGTGCAGGCCGGCGCGGGGATCGTCGCGGATTCTGTGCCGGCTCGCGAATACGCGGAGAGCTTGCGTAAGGCGCAGGCACCTTTGCTCGCCGCCGCCCGCGCGGCGCTGCCGACATGATCGGCTGGCGTAACGGCGAATGGTTTCCGCTACCTGATGGCGCGGAGGTGTCCGTGGTTTCGCCCGGCCCGTGTCTTTTCGAGACTTTTGCGCTGCGCTCTGGTAAAGTCGCATGCCTGCCTGATCATCTCGCCCGTCTGGTTCAATCGTGCCCGCGGCTCGGGATTGATCCGGCATGGCTCACGCTGGGCGCCGGAGCAGATCCCGCGCGCTGGGGTCCAGTCTTGCGCGAGATTCTCCGACGGGAGCAACTGACCGACGCCATCATCCGCCTGATTATCGCACCTCGGGCGATGGATACCTTGGCGACGGAGTGGGTGACGGTGCGCCCGCTGCCGGCGACGCCCGCGTCCCTCCGGTTGCAGCTTTTGCAGACGCGTCGCGACGCCCCCGAATGGCTGCCTCGTCCGAAGAGCGGTCCGTGGAAGAATTCCTCCGACGCTTGGCGCGAGCTGCGCGGAATTTCGAACGAAACCGAGATGGAAGGCGTCCAACTGGATACGGCCGGGAATGTCGCGGAGGCCACGCGCAGCTCCCTTGCGTGGTGGGATGGCGCGAGCTGGTGTTTCCCCGCCGCCTCCACCGGTCGACTCGGCGGGACGGCGATGGCTCAGTTCCGCGGCGTCGTCTTGGCCGCCGGCCGAAAAGTGGCCGATGTGGCGGAGCCTTTCCCCTTGCGGGCCGAATCGCTTGTGGTGCTACGTTCCACCTTCGCCGGCGGGGGCGTGCTCGCCTCAACGTTCTCCGACGTTGACCAGAAAGTCTGCTGGCAATCAGCGGGGCCGCAGACCGAAGCGCGCGCGATGCTGGCGGCGCTGGCGGCGTGGCGCGCTCAGCGTTGCATCAATCTGGCGTAGACTGGCATCACGGTCGCTAAGATCAACAAAGCCATAAAGATTACGCTCAGGAGCGACGAGAAGCAGGTGGTCACGACGAGCGTGGCCATCTTGGTTGTCGCCTCGGCTTCCTTGTTAAAGTGCGAGCGGAGTGCCACAATCGTCGCCACGGCACCGAGAAACAGGAGTAGGATCAGCGCCGCCTTGAAGTTATTAAAGAACAGCCCGGTCAGGCCGGGCAGTTTGCCCGGATCCCCGGCGATGGTGGCGGCCAGGATGGGCTGGGTGCGAAAGGCGATGGCGCCAGCGGCGGCGGGTAACGAGGCGGTAAGAAAGACGGCCAGCGCGGAGATGACTTGGAGCTCACGAGGGGTCATGCGAACAGTATTTCCTCATGATTAGTCAGGGTCAACGCCGGGATTCTCCCTCGCCAAGGTAGGACCGCTCTTCTATGAAATTCGCACATGTACTGGTTGCTTTGGCCGATCTTCATTCTCTTAAACGGGAGCGCCGCAGGGATTTCTCTTGTGGCTGGCGTCGTCTCCGCCTTGTCGCACGCCGAGTTGGAAGAACTTCGCCGTCAGGACGCCAAGGCAGCGGTCTCCATCGAGCGTTCCCGGGGCGACCAAGGGAATACGCTCGCGGCGCTGGAGGTATTGTCGGCCGCATTCGTCGGCATGAGCGCCTTACTCGGCGGCTTCCTTGTCGGCGGGCAGCTTTTCCCGCAGGTCGCCACGGGTTGGCAGGCGGCTCTTTTGACCGCCCTCGCGGTGATTGCGGTTTCGTTCATCATGGCGTGGCTAACGGTCATGCTACCCCGCAAGGTCGGTATGCATTTTCGCGTTCAGCTGGCCCCGCGCATTGCTGCCCCGCTCAAACTGGTGCGAGGGGCCGCGAAGCTGCTCCGGGTCTTCGGTAAGTTGCACGACTCGCTCGCTCCTCCCGAGGAGCCCGGCCTCGACCGCGCCGATGCCGACATCGGTAGTCTCGCTCAGGCCGCGGCACGCGAAGGGAAGATCACCCAGGCGGAGAGCAATCTGGTCGCCAACGCCGTCCGCCTCGACGACATCCCGGTCTCGCAGGTGCTCACGCCCCGTCCGGTTGTCACGGCGATCGAAGCCGATCTCACCGTCGCCGATGTGCTCCGTCTCTATCCCAGCGTCCCCCACGGCCGCATGCCGGTTTGGGAGAGCAACCCTGACCGCATCGTGGGCGTCGTGCGCCGACGCGATATTTTGAAGGCCGCTGGCGAGAACCGCCGCGAGGTCCGTATCCGCGAACTCATGGGAAAGGCGCATATCGTGCCCGAGAACGCGACGCTTTCCGACGCGCTTCATGACCTCGTGCGTGCGCATCAGCATCTTGCGGTCGTCGTCGACGAATTTGGCGCTTTCGCCGGCGTGATTACGCTCGAGGATGTTTTTGAATCTTTGCTGGGTGTGGAGATTTACGAGAAGGACGACCCGCATCCCGACATGCGTGAGCTCGCGCGCCAGCGCGGCCATCGCGTCGGTCGGCGTCCTGGCGGCGAGGTGCCGCCGAAGGCCGCAACATGATCTCTGCGATCTTAGCCTATTGGGTGCACGACCTCGACCCGGTCGCCATCCACTTTCCGGCTGGCTGGGCCTTGCGCGGGGTTCATTGGTATGGGCTCTCTTACGCCGCCGGTTTCATGGTCGCAGCTTATTTGCTCGGGCGCTGGCGTAAGGCCGGACTGACGCCTCTGCGCGACGGACTCGACGAATCCACCTTGGTCACCGCGGTGATGATCGGTGTTATCGCGGGAGGCCGCCTCGGCCATGTCGCCCTCTATGCGCGCGCCGAATTCGCCGCCGACCCGATGATGCTCTTCCGGGTTTGGCAGGGCGGGATGGCCAGCCACGGCGGCTTTCTCGGCGTGCTCCTCGCCGGCCTCTGGTTTGCTCGCAGTCGTAAACTCGACTTCTTTTCACTCGGCGACCTGCTGTGTGCGCTCGCTCCGGCCGGCTTGCTCTTCGGCCGTTTGGCGAATTTCGTGAACGGCGAACTCGTTGGCGATCCTTCCACGGCCCCGTGGGCGGTCATCTTTCCGCATGAGGGAGCGATGCCCCGGCATCCGTCGCAGCTTTACGAAGCGTTCGGGGAAGGCCTCGTGCCGCTCATCTGGGTCCTGCTTCGCTACCCGCGCCGTCTGCCGCCCGGCCGGCTGGCTGGCGAATTCCTGCTCCTGTATTCCGCTGCGCGCATCATCTGCGAGTGCTTCCGTTCCGCTGAGGATGGCTATGTGCTCGGCCTGACTGCGGGGCAGTTCTGGACTCTACCGCTCGCGGGGCTCGGCCTTTTCCTGCTGCGCCGCCAGCGCCGCACGGCTGAATGATGTTGCCCGTGGGGGCGGGTGGTGGGAGAAGCCATCTGCGCCATGATGAACGTTCCGTTGCTTGACCTTGGTCCCCAGAACCGCGCCCTCGAGGCCCAGTTCGAGACCGCGTTCCGCGAAGTGCTTCGCTCCAACATGTTCATCATGGGCCCGCGCCTCGAAGCCTTCGAAAAAGACTGTGCGGCGTTCCTCGGCGTGAAACATGCCCTAGGTGTCTCGTCCGGTACGGATGCGCTCCTGCTCGCCTTGATGGCGCTCGGTATCGGCGAGGGCGATGAAGTCTTGATCCCCTCCTTCACCTTTTTCGCGACTGCCGGATCCGTGTCGCGTCTGGGCGCGACGCCCGTGTGGGTCGACGTCAACCCGCACCACTTCAACATCGATCTGGAGGATGCGGCCCGCAAGGTCGGCCCCCGCACCCGTGCGATCATGCCGGTGCATCTTTTCGGTCAGTCGTGCGACCTCGACGCGCTCCAAGCTTTCGCTTCGGCGCACCGCCTGCGTGTCATCGAGGACGCGGCCCAGTCCATGGGCTCTCGCTGGAAAGGCCGCTGCACGATGTCGTCCGGCGATTTTGGGGCGACGAGCTTTTTCCCTTCTAAGAATCTCGGCGGCATGGGCGACTCGGGCTTGGTGACGACTTCGGACGATGCCCTCGCTGAGCGCGCGCGCATGTTGCGTGTGCATGGGATGCAGCCGAAATATTATCACCGCGAAGTCGGAGCGAATTTCCGGATGGACCCATTGCAGGCCGCGCTACTGCACATCAAGCTGCCGCAGCTACCATCCTATAACTGCGCCCGCGCGGGTAACGCCAACTTCTACCACGCCGCGCTCAAGGGCCATACCGGTATCGCTGAGAACCGCCCCGGCGCCGACGCTGGGGCGAAGATTCTGCTCCCGGTAGATTTCTCCGGCCAGGGAATCTGGAATCAGTTCACGTTGCGCGTCACCGGCGGCCGTCGCGATGCGCTCAAGGCTTTCCTGATTGCCCGCAAGATCGGTTGCGAAATCTATTATCCGATTCCGCTGCACCGCCAGGAATGCTTTATCGGGAAATCGTACCGCGGCCACGATAGCGCCAAGGTCTCGGAGCAGCTGGCCGCCGAAGTGCTCAGCATTCCGATCTTCCCCGAGCTCGCCGCCGAGCAGCGCCAATGGGTCGCCGACTCGCTGGCCGATTTCGCGGCCGGGAAGAGTGAGTAATCCTGAGGTAGGGACGCCACTGCGTGGCGTCCGTTCGCTGAGCGATGCAGAGATTTAATTAATTTTGCTAAGTCTCGATGACTCCCCGCCTACGAAAGTAAACGGACGCGACGCAGTCGCCCCCCTACCCGGGCAGCCCGCTCAAAATGGTGTCAGGTGACGGCCGCCGGGGCATCAGCCTTTCGGGTGTCAGCCGTTCGGCCTTCGGCAGCCGGCTCCAGCCTCCCGCGGCTGGTGGCTGAAAAACCGAAACCTGAATCCCCGATGCCCGTGGCTGTCACCCGACACCTGGAATTCATTTCTATCCGCTAACCGCCAACCGCTAATACCTATCGTGGGTAGGGTCGAGCATCCCTGCTCGACC
>CAIRLQ010000107.1 GCA_903879465.1 uncultured Opitutia bacterium
GGCATTTCCCGGAGAGCCATCCCGTATGGGCATTCCCGGAGAACCTTGAACTCCGCGATCTCTTCAAGCGGGCCGAGCGCGGCCTGCATCTGCGTGGGCGGACCGCGACGGCCATTGCCACGCTCATGCAGGATGTCGCCCGCAGCAAGGGTGCGGGCCAGTTGGCGGCGTTGCTGCGTCTCTTGGCGGAAGTCGCCGATGCGCCGGAGTCGGACCTCGCATTGCTTTCGTCGCGCAGTTTCACGCTCAGCGCCGAGTCGCATTACCAGAAGGCCATCTCGAAATCCGTCCAGCACCTCGTGGCAAATTTCCGGGATGAGATCCGACTGGAAGACCTCCTGAAGATTTCCGGCCTCAGTCGCCCGACTTTTGCCCGGCAGTTTAAGCAACACTCTGGTCACAGCTTCAGCGCTTTCGTGAACGAGCTGCGCTTGCAGGCCGCCCGCCGCGAGCTGCGGGACGGCGAGCGGAGCGTCCTGGACATCGCCCTGGCCTGCGGCTTCCGCCAGGTGACCTTCTTTAATCGCCTATTCAAGCGGGAGATGGGGTGTACCCCGGTCGAATACCGCCGAAAGCAGAGGAAGAAGGGGCGATAGAGTGGAGGGCTGGGTGGAGGACTGCGTTGAGGACTGAGTGGAGGGCTGAATAGAGGACTGAATAGAGGACTTAATTGATGACAGAGGGCAGATGACTGATGGCAGAGCCCTGAACCTGTACCTGCACCCGAGTAGCCGAACCTGAGACCTGACGGCTGAGACCTGGGACCTGAAAGTAATGCCCCCATCTCACTATCCGGTCTCCCTATGCTGCCCCCTTTGATTGTGTCTCTTTCTTGCCCACTTGCCCACTGGTCAACCGGTCAACTAGTGGTGCCTCGCTCTGGCCAACTGGCCAACCGGTCAACTGATCAACTCCCCATAGGCTAAATCCGACGTCGGCTTCGCTTATAAAGATATAGGCAAGGTGGTGTCCTTTCCCAATACTTTCCCCAACCCCATGAAACTCCCCGCGCTCCTCCTGCTGGCCGCTGCCTCCGTCTCCTACGCTGCCGACCCGGCGCTCACAATCTACAACGGAGGCTACGCCGTGGTGCGTGAGACCCTGCCGATCGACCTCAAGTCCGGCGTCAATCAAGTCTCCTTCGCCGGCGTCACCGCGCAGGTCGAAGCCGACTCCGTCATCCTCCGCGATATTAAGGGCAAGGCAGAGTTTCAGGTCCTCGAGCAATCTTATCGCAACGACCCGGTCTCGCAATCGATGCTGCTTTCGCTCTTCGAGGGTAAGACCCTAGAGTTCGTCCGACTCGAGACTAACAAGCCGGACAGAATTGTGACCGGAAAGATTGTGCGCAGCGGCTTCGTCCCGGGCGGCCGGTTCGTCGAGCCCATCATCGAGGTCGACGGCAAACTGCAATTCTCCCTGCCGGGTAGTCCGGTGTTCCCGTCCCTCGGTAATGACAACGTCCTCAAGCCCACCTTGAATTGGAAACTTAACTCTGCGTCTTCTGGGAAGATTGATGCCGAGGTTGCTTACCTGAGCAACGGTTTCACCTGGGAGGCCAGCTACAATCTCGTCGCCACCGATAAGAGCGAACTCCTCGACGTCGTCGGCTGGGTGACGATGAACAACCAGAGCGGGATGACCTTCACCGACGCCAAGATCAAACTCATGGCTGGGGACGTGAATCGTGCGCAGCCTGAATATTCCCGCGGAGCCCGTGCCATGGCGATGGATGCTTTGAGTATGTCCGCGAACAAGGCCGTGACCGAAAAATCCTTCGACGAATTCCATCTCTATACTTTGGGTAATCCGGCGACCCTGCGCGACAAGGAGACCAAGCAGGTCGAATTCGTGCGCGCCGCTGGCGTGAAGGCTGAGCGCCTCTATGTCTTTGACGGGGCCGGTCACCAATACCGTGGGGACGGTTCGTCCGGTAAGGTTCAAGTCTACCGCGAGTTCAAGAACTCCGAGGTCAATAAGCTCGGGATGGCCCTGCCGAAGGGCAAGGTGCGCTTCTACTCTCAGGACGGCGACCGCCAACTCGAGTTTGTCGGCGAGAACCGCATCGATCACACACCGAAAGACGAGCTCATCCGCGTGCTTACCGGTAACAGCTTCGACCTCGTGGGCGAGCACCGCATGACGAACAACACTGAGGACGGTTCCAATCGCGTAGCCACCCAGACTTTTGAGATCAAGGTGCGTAACCGTAAGAAGGAGTCCGTCGAGATCCGTGTCGTCGAGCATGCGAACCGTGGGGGTAACTGGACGCTCACCGCCCAGAGTCAGCCGCATGAGAAGAAGGATGCGACCACCCTTGAATTCCGCGTCCCGCTCAAGCCCGACGAAGAGAAGACGGTTACCTACACCATCCGTTATATGTGGTAGTGAGGTAGGGACAGCACCACGTGCTGTCCTATTTGTCTCCGGCCGCCACATGGTGGCCGAGGGTAGGGTCA
>CAIRLQ010000108.1 GCA_903879465.1 uncultured Opitutia bacterium
ACCCGGGTGAGTTTCGGCTCCAAGGTAGTGGTGTCGATCTCAGGACGCTGGCCGACCAGCAGTTTCGAAAGCGACAGACGCACGCGCATGGGAGTGCCGATGATATTGCGCGCCGCCGCCGCGGTCTGCGTCAGGTTATTACCGTCACAAAAGGCCACCTCGATGACTGAGGGATTCGACGAAAGTTTATAGGCCCCCGTACTATCCTTATCGTTATCGAAGCTGACAATCTTTCGCTCATACACGTAAAGCCAGACCGCACTGCTCGTGTCTTTCGCCCCGGCGAGGAGGCGGTAGGCGATATCGAAATTGGGCGCCGTGTCGTTGCCGTTGGTCAGCTTGGCGTATTGGCTACCGCCGTTATCCAGCAGCCACTTCTGATTGGTCAAATCGGTCTGATTCGTACTGTCCAAGTAGACGATTGAACGCGGATTATCCAGGGCACCGATTAAACGACTCACCCCGGCCAGCGCGCGGTTCGTCTGCATGATGTCGTCGACCTGCTGAAAGGTCGAACCGAGAATACCGACCAGCGAGAGGATGGCGATGCCGACAATGCCAATGGCCAGGGTGACTTCGACCAAGGAGAAGCCCTGGCGCAATTTTACATGAGAAGCAGAGGAGTTCATCGCAGGAACTTATTTAGCTTTGTCCATTTCATCGACATCGAGGGTCATCGAAACGTCGCCATTCGGTCGCAGCGAAAGCGCGGCAAACTTACTGGCATCGGCCACATCGAGCGCGGCGGTTCCGCTGCCGGTGTTGCGTAACGCACCCTTGGCGAGAACGATGAGTACGCGGCCGAGGTGATTCGAAGCTCCCGTTGACTGCAGTTCGACATAGTACCACTTCTTGGCATTCAAGGCACTCATGCTGCCGAGCGCCGTCGCCTGATTCACGGGTGCATATCTCATCCAGGGCGGGGAGGAAGTCGGCGAATCATTCGCACTGGTTGCGGCGTTGTCCGCAAGCTGCCCAATGGCACTGCGGCGGGTATTGGCGGTGACCGCCAAGGCCATCGTCGTACCCGTATCGCTGGAAGGCGGCACGAAATAAATCCCGTTGGGAAGCATTTGCGGAGGCTCCGGAGAAAACCACTGGAAATCGGGCGAGCTCGTGATAATCGCGTTCGGGTCGGCCGTGCCAAGTTTTTCGGAACTGACGCCGCCCACGGCGATTACAAACTGGCGCAGGTGATTCGCCTCGTCGTCCGGATCATTCAAAATCAGTAGCCGATAGCGGGTGCCATAACTGATACCGGTAGCACCCGGCCCGCGACCCATGAGCGCCATCGCCCGGACGGAACGCAGCGAGGAAGCCAGCAAGCGCTGACCCGCCGCGAGACCCCCACCATCACCTGTTGACAACCCGAGAAAGAGCTTCGAGATGAGTAAGATGATCGTAATGACGACCAGCAGCTCAATCAGGGTGAAACCCTTGCGGAGCTTTTTCGCAGCGTTGATCATTGAATCGCGATAACCTGGTCGAAGTCAGTGGCACCGAGCCCATCGTAAGATTCGAAGTCCTTACCCAAATCGGTCGTGTAGATGATTACCCGGGCCGGCAGCCCGGTCGCGGAGGAAATCGACTTAATGTCTCCGGGAATCGAATCGGTACCAGCGGCAGGGGTGATATTCTTGATCGTACCCGTGCTATCCGTGTCAAAAATAACCCGGATATGACGGTTACCGAATCGGTCGACCACCAGGCTATTATCGTTGAAGTTGGCGAAGTCTTCGAAGTCGTTCTTGCCGAAAGCGCAGAATTCCTCGGCGTTCCGATTGAGGGCCTTGCGGTCGACCGTTGCCAGCGCTAATCCCGTGGGAGAGCGACCAGAAAGGGCCTTGACGAACTTCAGATTAGTATCCGCAGTCTCGAGCGTATAAAGCGTGTCTAGGGTGGTGTCGGGCGCCGTGCCAGTGGCGCCGAGGTTCGGGAAGAAACCGTAAACTTGCTTATACCGGGTGATACCGGTGGCCCACTGCGAGAACGCGGTCTGCGCATCGGCATGCCGGGCCTTTTTACGCACGCCGGTGATGGCCGGAAAAAGCATGGCCGCCAGAATGCCGATAATCATGATCACCGTTAACAACTCAATCAGGGTAAAACCTACACGACGACGAATGGGCATGGGAAAAGCGGGGGTAGTTAAGGGGGACGTCATTCTACGTCCGCGGATAGGAGATTGAACAGTCAAAAACGGCCCAAAAAGGGGCACCCTCCTCCGCCTACTTAAGCAATAAAAAGCACCCCATCGCCACGAGGGTGGGCCATAAGGCCCAGAGCAACAGGCGAAGCGGGGAGACGCCGCCCTGGAACCACCTTGCCAGAATCGATTGACCGGCAGGATTGGGAGCATTGGCGATGACCGTCAACCCGCCGCCTGCCAAAGCTCCCGCCATGACCGCATGCCTTAAGCCTTCAGCTCCAGGCCTGGCCAAGTCGGCCACTTGCGAAGCCAAATACGTGACGGCGGCGTTGTCGTTGAAAGAAGTCAACAGCGTGGAGACTCCCATGAGCGTGAGTGTATCTAATCGACCTAGGATAGGTGAAATCCACCAGCCTTGAACCCCGCCGAGAACGACCAGCCCCGCCAAGAAAAATCCCACCAACATCGGGCCGCGCAAACTCAGGGCACCCTGCCACTTCGACGTGGCCACGGTGAAAGCAAGAAACGCCAAGAAGCCTCCCAGCATCCATCCCAGGTGATGACCGGAGAGCATCACGACCGTCCAGACCATAAAGATCAAGTGCACCGCAGTGACCCAGAGAGGCGCGGCCTCGTTTTCATCCTCCCCCCGCGAACTCGCCACGAGGGCGGCGAGCTCTCGACGGAAAAACCATCCGTAGGAAAGATTGGATATCGCGATGGCGAGCAGGGAGGCGACCCCGAATTGCCCGAAGACTTCCTTCAGACCCCAGCCCCACTTAGCCGCGACCATGACGATCGGCGGCGCCGCGAAATGCGTCAGCGCTCCACCGACGGAGATGTTGACGAACAACAGGGCGAGGGTCGCATAAGCCAGCCGGTCTGGCGGTTTCAGGCTGTAAAAACGGGCGGAAAGTAGCATCGCCGCGATGGTCATCGCCGCGGGCTCGGTGATGAGCGACCCCAGCAAGGGGGCCAGCGTCAGCAGGACGAACCACTGCGCCCTCGCCGATCCACCGAACCATCGAGCCACGACCCCGAGCCAGCCCGCGGCGAGTCCCATGACCGGACGCGAAGCCGCCATGACCATGATCACGAAGACAAAGATAGGCTCGATAAATTGCGAAGGCCCCGCCGGCGCCGTGCCGGCGTAGTCGCCACTCTCAACATAACGGCAGGCAAAAACCCAGCCCTTCCCCGGCCAGCAGCTCAAAGCTGCGAAAAGAATAAATGCCCAAATCCCGAACACCGCTTCCACTTCTCCCAGGAGATGAAGTAACGCCGCTCTCCGTGGCGACGTCGACCCAACCCGCTGTGCCGCCTGCGCGAACTTCGGAGTCAGGAACGCATGAACAACGGCACCTAGAAATATCGCCGTGCCAGCCCAGAGAAAAGCATCGCCAGCGGCGGCCGCCGTGAGTTCCTGCCATAGTCCGATGGGGGCGGGCATACCCCACCCAAGCCTTTCAGACCAAGATGGCAACCTCAGCCGAAGCCTTACTTAGGGGGAGTCTCAGCGACGTCGGGACGGGCGCCGCCGAGGGCCTTGACGAGGTCGACTTGGGC
>CAIRLQ010000109.1 GCA_903879465.1 uncultured Opitutia bacterium
GAAGCCATGGCGGCCCTCGTGGCCGTCGACCATTGGATCCGTGACCGCGGACAGAACGCCTCCTTCGGCCGATGCGGACGCAAGGCATGACCCCGCTCATTATCGTCCTCGGCGCCACGGGCTCTGGCCGCGCCGCCGTCGTGAAGGAACTCGTGGAAAACGCTTGGCCCGAAGGAAAGAAAATCCGCGTTCTCCGCGAATCCCGTGAAGCCGGCGAAGGCACCGAAACGTGGAGTTTTAAAGACAACCAAGCCATCATCCCGGCGCCGCTCGACGAGGATGCGGCCATCCTCGTCACGAACGGCTCACTCGCGCTCATCGAGCAAATGGAGTCCATCCACCGCACGGTGAAGCCGCTGCATCCCGACGCCGTCTGGCGAGTCGTCCGCATCATCACCGTCATCGACTGCCCGCTCGCCGAGAAACACAAGGCCGTCGAGGCGTGGTACGGCCCGTGCATCCACTTCTCCGACGCCGCCATCATCAACCGCCGCTGGGAAGTCCCCGGCCAGTGGGTGAGCAAGTTCCTCGAACCTTACGAGAAGGCTTTCTATCCCTGCCTCTTCTTCAACCTCACCAAGATCGGTGTGATCGCGAATCCGCCCGCGGTGATCGACGGCGAGCCGCTCCGCCTCACGCATATCTTCGACGACATCGACGCCGTCGACGAGATGGAGTTCGACGAAGACAACCTTCCCGACGAGCCCTTCGACCTCGTGCGTCAGGTCGATAAGTATTTTGCCCGCGACGAACTCGGCCGACGCAACATCCTCGTCCCTGAGATCGGCGACCTGCTCCGCCAGGAAGGCCGCGGCTGAACACCCCATGAGGCCGTTCATCGCACTCTACGCCTGGCTGCTCGCGCGCCTACCGGAGAGCTTCGCGAAACTAAACGCCGGCCTGTGGGGCGAGGTACTGTGGATGCTGCGAGGCAAACTCATCCGTCAGAATCTCTGCGCCGCCTTCCCCGAACGCGACGCCACCTGGGTGCGACGCATCGGCCGGACCTCCTGCCGCCGCACCGCGGAGATGGCACTGTATTCGATCGCGTCGCCGTTGCTCTCGGAGGCCGAGGTACAGGATCGCATCAAACTTGACCCCAGCGTGACCGAAGGCCCACACTGCCTGCCGCCCGAAGGCACCGGAACCGTGCTGTTCGTCCCGCACTTCTCGTTGATGGAGATGATGACCGCGACGTGCCTCCTGCGGCCCGAACTGGCTCGTCGCGAATGGATCGTGATGTACCGCCCGTTGGATCAGGCGAGCGCCGACCGCTGGGTAAAGGAATCACGCGAACGTTTCGGCATGAAGCTGGTCTCGCGCCGCGACGGCGTCGGCCGCTCGATGAAGGCCGTCAAAGACGGAAATATCGCGGCGATTCTTTTCGACCAGAGCACCCAGAGTGGATCGCGGCTGGAATTCATGGGTCGACCGGCCGCCGCGACGGATTTACCGGGCATCATCGCCCAGCGCTTCCATGCACCGGCGCGCGTCTACTGGGCTGAGCGCACGGGCTTCTGGCGCTGTCGGCTGCGCATGGAGTCCCTGCAGGGCGCGGACTCCGCCGGACTCACCGTCGAATCAAACGCCTGGCTTGAGCACCAGCTATGCAGCAGCGACGAGACATGTGCCAACTGGCTTTGGGCGCACGACCGCTGGAAGCACGGCCTGAAGGACTACATCAAGGACCTGCGTTAGCTACCAGCGCCAGGCGAAGGGGTGCCGGGCGTGGGAGCGGGCGCATTACCCTCTAACTTGCGCGCCTTTACTCCGTCTTTCTTGCCCTTCTCCTTACCTAACTCCGGGCCAAACTTCTCGATAAGGCCGCGAATAAACTCCTGCCGCAGCTCAGGGGATAAGGTACTGAGTCGCGCGCGCTCCTCCTTCGCTTTTTCGGCGGGAAGCGTCTTGAGATAATGTTCGAGGGCGCGCGCTCCAGGACCGTGTTCGCGCATGTCTTTCACGAGTTTGCGACGCTCCTCGAGCGTCGCGGTCTCGAACTTGGCCAGATTGGCCGCGAAATCTTTACGAGCCTCCGGCGTCATTCGTTCCATCTTCTCGATGGCGGCACGGATACGTGATAGCCGCTCAGGCGGAAGCTCCAGGATCTTGCGAATCGTCTGAATCTCCTCGGCGGAAGGTTCCTTATCCGCGCGCGTGGCTTCGGTCTTCGTCTCCGCGGCGGAGGCGAACGTCCAAAAACCGCAGGCGCATAGCAGGGTGAGCAACTTCATCGGTTCAGGAGCCGGGGGTGGCAAGGACATCAACGATGCTGGACTTCTCGGCGACCGGGGCGAGCAAGGAAAGGTCGTCCACGATGCCGAGTAAATCGGCGAGATGGGCGGACTCCTCGCGGGCCACGAGAGCGATTGTCTGGCGATTAAGCGTCTCCTCGGAGGGAGACTGGACCAGGAGAATCGTGGCGACGCACGCGGCGGCAGCGGTCACGAAGGAACTCCAGCGGACGACATTCCGGCGGCGGCGATCGGCCCGGACGGCCGTGATCACCCGATCGGCGAAACCCATGACCGCGACCTCCCGGCTGCGGCTGAGTGACGCAGCGAGGTCTCGTTCGAAAGATGGGCGGTTGGCTTTATCCATGGCTCAGTTCATAAGGTTAAACACCGAGAGGCGGTGCGAGTTTCGGATTTTAGGCAGGTCCATAAAAGTCTTTGAGGAGCTCCCGAAGGCGGGCGCGGGCGCGGTGAATCCAAGTTTTCACCGAAGAAACCGGCACCTCCATGATCTGGGCGATGTCCTCGTAGGGCAGCTCCTGCTGCACGACCAACAAGATGGCCGTGCGTTGCTCGGGGGGCAGCTGGGCGATAGCCCGCTGAAAAGCCTCATCCAGCTCCGTGACCCGGCGGGCGGAGGCCTGGGACTGATCACCGGGGTCAGCGGCGAACTCCAGGGCCGTAGTCGGCTTACGACCGCGGCGGCGCCATTCATTCAGGACCAGATTGCGGGCGATATGAATAATATAGGTGCTCAGTTTGGCCTCCGGCCTCCACCGGCCAGCGGCACGGTGGAGGCGGATAAAGACCTCCATCGCGAGCTCCTCAGCGGTCGCCTGAGAGCCGACCTCACCCCGCAGGTAGCCGACCAATCGCGCATGGTGGCGGTGGACGAGCAGGCGCAGGGCGTCGTCATCCCCGGCGGCGACCAGTGTCATGAGCCTCTTGTCGTCCTCATCATCGGGGAGCATGGACTCTTCCTGGGCCATCTTAGTTTAAACTCCCAGGACGGGCTGAAGTTACAGCCGAGGCGCCAAACTGGCTCATGGCTGGGGCGCTGGCTCCGGGCGGGGGCGCTGGGCGAAGGTCCGCAAAGTGCGCAGCATGAACTGCTCGAGGGCGGCGACTACCTGGTAGTTTAACTCCATGCGGTGACGGGCGTCCTCCAAGTAGCCGACTGACAGCGCAACCTGCTCGGCGCAACCGGAGTGGCTCCGGCCGATTAGCCGGAGCTTCTCCTCGACCGAGACGAGCATACGGGCACGAATCCCACGGCTGATGGTCGCCTCGTGCGCCTTCTCCACATCATCCTTCTCATCATCGGAAGGCGGCGGCGGCGGCGCGGTCTTAAGGGCTTCATCAACGAAGAGTGCCAGCAGAATCTCGAAACGAGCACACAGGGCGTAGAGCGGGATGAACACCTCCGAGACGCGGGCGGTCGGCGAAGCCGGACCCTTGACCATACGCGTGAGCAGCTTATCCATCTCCCGCAGCCAGTCGGCCCAGGAAGCGTCAGCGAGGGTCGGAGCCTCTCCGGCGATATGGAACCGCATACAACGGCTGATGATCGTCGGAAGGACGGAATAATAGTTTGCCGTCTGCAGTACGACGAGCGTCCCGCGAGGGGGCTCCTCCAAGGTCTTCAGGAGGCAGTTTGCGGCGAAAGCATTGAGCCGGTCGGGTTCATGGATGAGAACCACGCGCCTTTCGGAGACCGAAGTGAGATTAAGAGAGGCGACCACCTGCTGTGCGTACTCGACCTTGATGGTGCGCGAAAGTCCGGATGGCCGTAGCACGCGACAATCCGGATCGGCGATGGGATCCGCCACGCCGAGATGCTGCGCCGCCAGGTGTTCGGCGGCACGGGCCAGCAGTTCGCGATCGGCCCCAGTGAGGAGGACCGCGTGCGGCATGCGTCCCTCGGCGCGGGCACGCATCAGGACTTTTAAGGCCGGCAGGGATGAAAGGTCAGCGGAAGCGGCGGGCGACTTCATTCCAGATTTCCTCCTCGATGACTTCGGGTGGGCGGGCGGCGTCGACTACGAAGAAGCGGGCGGGCTCCTTCTTAGCCAAGGCGCGGTAAAGGGCGCGGACCTTCTGATGGAATTCCGCCCCAAGAATCTCAAAGCGGTCCGCATTCCCTTGATCGCGTATCGAAGCACGGCCCAGTCCGCGCGTCGGGTCGAGATCAAGCAACACGGTCAGGTGCGGGCGAAGCGGGCCGCAGGCCAAGGCGTTGGCGGATTCAATCAGCCCGCGATCCAAGCCACGGCCGCCGGATTGGTAGGCGACGGTCGAATCGATGAAACGATCACAGAGCACGACTTTGCCTTCCGCAAGAGCGGGCACGATGACCTCGGCGACCAACTGGGCTCGGCAGGCAGCAAAAAGGAGTGCCTCGGCGGCCGGCCGGATAGCGGACTCCGGGTGTTTGAGCACCTCGCGCATTTTCTCGCCAAAGATGGTACCGCCAGGCTCGCGTAGCCCGAGCACGACGGAGCCCTGCGACTGCAGTCGCGCCGAGAGACGGGTCAATTGCGTCGACTTACCGGCGCCCTCGCCGCCTTCGAAAGTAATGAATTTTCCAGCAATGGGCATTACGCTATCAATTTGCCCCGGAGCTCGCCGCATGGCGAGATGAGAAAAATGTGGCAAAAAAGGCCCAGCATGTAGCTGAGCCAAGAGAATCGCCCAAAGTTACGCTTACGAGCCGGCGGCGGTGGAGATGACCTGCGTTTTTTCGATAATGCGATTAACCGAACTCATCACAGCCGCCGCCGCCTTTTCGGACGGAGCGGAGGCCGCGGGAGTGCCGCCGCCACCCGTCGTAGTCGAGATGGGGCCACTAGGCGAACCAGTCTTCGGGCTACCCCGGGCCTCTGCCAACGTCTTGGACCCATCAAGCAAAGTAACTCCCTGAGGCAAGATGACGCCATTCCAGACAAAAGCCGCCTCTGGAGGAGCGGAAGCTATCATATTTTCAATCGTCTTGGCGAGACCAGGAGGAAGCGATGACCATTCGAAAATCTTTGTGGTCTCGGCGAGGGATTCAGAACTGATGGGCATCAACAGGATCTTGACGGGCGCCAAGATGACATTGCGGATGGGCAAGGTCGGCTCGACAGCGGTCGCGACCTTAGCAGGCGTAGCCGGGGGAGCCCCAACCGCTGTGGAAAGTTCCGTACCAGGCTCGACCGTAATCGGCCCGTAATTCGAATCAGGCACAGTGGTCTCGACGGCACCACGCACGCAAGAAACCGCAAACAAACCGAGTTTGCTCGCAGTGGGGTTATATTTAACAGTGAAGATACCGCTACGCACCCGGGTCATGCCCGCAGCAGTACGGACCACATACGAAGACATCGCATTCATTTTACGCACATCTCCGGTGACCTTCCCGCGGATTAATTGAATTTCCGTCACGGAGGCACTGGGCTCCGCTTCCAGTTTCTGATATTTTCCAGCGACGATGAGTTCGGAGGCAACCTGCATGAAGACATTAACCTCGATTCGCGTGTCCGGGCTAAGCAGAAGGGTTGAGCCGTTCGATAGCACCAATTCAGCCGAGGCGTCCGAATTCGTCTCAACAACGGACTGCTGCCCGAAGACACTGCCAGACTTTAAGGCGGATGGACGGGCTTTGGGCTCGGTGATGGCGACGTTGCCTTGAAGTTTAGCGGTCTCAATCTTGCCGGGCTGGAGGGCAGCTGAAGCAAGCAGGGGGAAGATAGCGACAGCTACCATTCCGATTTTCTTTAATAAGGAAGTCATGTGGACTTGGGGGGAATCTAAAAATTATACCCCCCACAAGGCGTGGCAACCTGTAAACAAAAAGGCCTCCTTTCGGAGGCCTTTTTACACCCTTTAAACCTCGGTTAATTAGGCCGTGACGTACTTCTCGAGGCGGCGCTGAACAGGGATAGCCGAGAGCTGCGCGTATTTCGGAAGTCCCTGATCAAAAGGAAGTTGGAGCTCACCCTGGATGAGAGGCAGTGCATAACGAATGAAGTCCGGGTGAATCGACATCTTATCTTCGCCGATCCACTTTTCAGGGAAGGCCTTCACGCCGTTGGCAATCTCACTCAGAGGGGCGAGCATGGTCTGGACGGCGTAGTTCTCCTTTTCGGAGCGGGTCAGGATGACCATCTTACCGGTTTCGCCAGCAAGGGCGGCCTTGACGGCGGCACCACCGCAGAGTTCGGCTTCATCAACGTCGGTCTTCGAGGCATTGTGAGATGCAGCACGCTGGGTGATACCCAACTTCGAAGAGCGGGCCTTCACGCCGTCGAAACGGGATTCCACGAGACTACGGAGGTATTCACCAGCGCCGCCGAGGACGGCGTGGCCGAAGGCATCGGTGCTAGAGGTGTCTGCGCCGAGGTAGTTGCCGGTGGCATCCTGGACGCCTTCCGAAACGACGACGAAGCAATGGCCGTTGGACTTCAGAACTTCTTCGACACGGCGGATGAAGTTATCGGCGTTGAAGGCGACTTCGGGGAGCAGCACGATGTGCGGCGCGGTGCAGTTGTAGTGCGTGTTCTTGATGGACTTGTCTTCGCCCTTATCGCGACGCTGCGCGAGGACGGAGGAAGCGGCGAGCCAGCCGGCATTGCGGCCCATGACTTCGAGAATTGAGACAAAGTCGTTCTGGCCCATGGCGGCGTTATCGAGAGCGGTCTCGCGGATGGTCACGCCGATGTGCTTGGCAACGGAGCCAAAACCAGGGCAGTGATCCGTGAGAGGCAGGTCGTTATCGATGGTCTTCGGCACGCCGACAACGCGGAGTTCGTAACCACGCTCCTTGGCGAGGTCCGAGATCTTGGCGGCGGTGTCCTGAGAGTCGTTGCCTCCGATGTAGTGGAAGTAACGGATATTGTGGGCTTCGAAGACCTGCAGGATGCGGTCGAAGTCTTCAGCCTTCTTGACCTTATAGCGGCAGGTTCCGAGCGCGGCGCCAGGGGTATGGCGGAGGGCACGCAGGGTCTGCTGGGATTCAGCCGCCAAATCGACGAGCTGTTCATTGAGAACGCCCTGGATGCCGTTCAGGCCGCCGTAGATCTCGACGATCTCGTCCTCATGCTTAAGGGCTTCAGCAATTACCCCGGCGAGGCTGGCGTTGATGACGGGGGTGGGACCGCCGCTCTGCGCGACGAGAAGGTTGCCAATGAGAGGAGATGACATGGGAGTGAACAGGTTGAAAAGTGGGTTGTGGGAAGCCCCACCCCCCTTGGCAACACGGAAAACCCTCCCCTGCTCTCCCGCCCCTCGGAAGGCCTATAAAATGCGTCCGGCCTTAACTTTCGCCGAATCCGGGACCCGCTGGGACCAAGCCGCGGCCTGAACCACGAAAGCATCGACCTGTACCCCGGCCGAACCCGTGAGCTCACCGGCCTTGGTGACGGCATCGAGCAAGACGGACTTCGGCAGGCGCAGACGGCTATCCGCGGCCAAGCGATCCACCAAGTCGTTACGCTCGATTTTACCGGCCCGTAGGTCACGGGCGACCGCGACGGCGTGCTCCTTGATGGCTTCGTGGGCCTCTTCACGACCCGCCCCGGCCTTGACGGCCTCCATGAGGAAGGTGGTCGTGAGCAGGAACGGCAGATAATGACGCGACTCGCGTTCGACGACGGGGCGATTAACCTCCATCTGGCCGAGCACGGTGAGGAAAGCTTCGAAGAGACCGTCGATCGCCATGAAGGCATCAGGCAATAATACGCGACGGACGACGGAGCAGGAGACGTCGCCTTCGTTCCACTGATCGCCGGAAAGCGAAGCCGCCATCGCGAGGTGGCCGCGGAGGATGACGTGGAATCCGTTGATGCGCTCACAGGTACGGGCGTTCATCTTGTGCGGCATGGCGGATGAGCCCACCTGGCCCGGCAGGAAACCTTCGCTGGCCAGTTCGTGGCCGGCCATCAGGCGCAGGGTCTTGGCAAACGACGACGGCCCCGAGGCCGCAGAAAGTAGCGCCGAGACCACTTCGAGATCCATCGAGCGCGGGTAGACCTGGCCGACGGCGTTGAGCGAGTGCGGGATGCCGAGGTGCACCAGTACGCGGCCTTCCAACTGCGCGACCTTGGCGACATCACCCGAGAAAAGCGTGAGCTGATCGAGCTGCGTGCCGACGGCTCCTTTGAGACCGCGGGCGGCGAAGGCGGCGAGGGCGGCGTCGACCTGGGCGACTCCGCGAAGGCAATCTTCGCCGAACATCGCCCAGCGCTTGCCGACGGTGGTGGGCTGCGCGGCGACGTTGTGCGTGCGCGCGGCGATGAGGACGTCGCGGTCGGTCTGCGCGCGGCGCGCCAGAGCGGCGGCGGCGGCGACAGATTTAGTGCGGATCAACTGAAGCGAACGGAAGACCTGCAGCTGCTCCACCGATTCGGTGAGGTCGCGGCTAGTCAGGCCCTTATGGACATGCTGGTGGCCGGCGAGGGCGCAGAACTCGTCGATGCGCGCCTTGACGTCGTGCCGGGTCTCTTCCTCGCGCTTGCGGATAGAGTCGAAATCCACCTGGTCCTTTACTTTTTCATACGCCGCAATCGCCGCGGCGGGAATGTCCAGACCGAGGTCGCGCTGGGCCTTCATGACGGCAATCCAATATTCGCGCTCAAGCACCACGCGGCCGCGGGTGGACCAGACGGCCTTCATCGCCGGGGAGGCGTAGCGATCGGCAAGGACATTAGGGACGTTATCGGAATCCATCGGGAAGTATTTTATTTGTATCAGGCCGATCGCTTGACGGCAAGCGCTCGGAGGAACATCGCGCGCACCGAAGACTCGTCCTGGCCTCGATTGGAGGCGTCAAAACAGTCGGCGCAGGCCAGCTGGAGGTCGACCAGTTCGGCCAAGGTGAAACGCGCGGCGGCGGGGGCGACCTTATTACTGATATACCAAGCGTTCTGGGAGAAGAGGTTGGCCGATGATTTGGCGGCGGAACCGAAGGTGGGGCCATGGCGGGAACTCGCCGTCTCGAACTGGCCCTTGGCCAGACCCGCTTCGCTCACACGAAAATCCCCGGAGTCGACCAAGGTCCGGATTTGAATGAGCAGGCGGATGCGGTTCTGCAAGGCGGCCAGCAATGGCCGGCTGGAGTCCTCGTTAAAGAAATAACGGTCAAGGGATTCGAGCGCCCACTTGAGGTCGCGCGCGGCCAGCGCCTCGATCGGCTCGAAGAAATCACCGTCACCGAAAGGCGGCACGAGCAGATGGACGTCGCCCGACTTGACGGTGCCGCCGGGGCCGACGTAGGTCGCCAGCTTCTCGCATTCGCCGATGACGAGGCGGGTCGATTGACCCACCAGCCCCACGATAGTCTCCGGGACGCCGCGCTCGAACTTCACCCCCAGGGATTTGAAGCGCTCTTCGGCGAGACCCAGCTGGGCGTCGGCGGCCTCGTCGCCGCCGCCCCCGAAAGGGCTCTTCGAAGCCGAGGCGTGCAAAATAAATTCCGTGGCGGCGTCCTTGAGACTCGTCAGATCCTTGCGGCGGCCGTCGTGCGGGGTCGCCGAGATGACGATGAAGATTTCCGCCGGGGCCTCGGTGGCGGCGTGCAGCACCTCGGCGAGGCTTTCCTTCACGACTTCGGATTTACCCTGAGCGGAGTCGGACACCCAATTGAGATTACGCAGCCAGATAACGCGCTTGCCGCCGAACATCGATAGCGTCTTCACCGAATCCACGAACTGCACCTCGATCGTGCGGGCATCCGCGACTTGGATGATCGCGCCAGAGATAATTTCTGCCTCGGCGTCAGCGCCGGCAGCCTTCTTGGCCTTCTCGAAACAGGCACGCCCGTCCCGGTCGACGAGGTATTCGTCCTTTCCTGCGACAATGGCGAGATAGCCGGGCACGCGCCTAATCTCCCTCCCCGCC
>CAIRLQ010000110.1 GCA_903879465.1 uncultured Opitutia bacterium
ATCCGGAAGCTGTGGAGGGTCTTGCCATTCGGATGTTGGGTTGTCTCGAAAGCCAGACCCGGCGAACGGTGCAATTGGCTGACGATAACACGCTCGGCACCGTTGATTACAAAGGTGCCTTGGGGGGTCATCAGCGGAATTTCGCCCATGAACACCTTTTCCTCCTTGGTACCTTTTTCTTCCTTCAGCAGGAAGGTGACGTAAAGCGGTGCTCCGAAGGTCAAGCCCTCACGGAGACACTCCAACCAGTCGATCTTCGGCTCCTGGATGTCGTAGGAGTGGAAGTCTAGGACTGTCTTACCGTCGTAGCTTTCGATGGGGAAAACTTCGGTAAAGACCGCCTGCAACCCGAGATTCCGACGTTTGGACGCGGACAGGTTGGACTGAAGGAATTCGCGATACGAGTCGAGCTGGATCTCGATCAGGTTAGGGGGGGCGATGACTTCCTTGATCTTGCCGAAATTAATTCGCTCGGATTGTTTCGTTGCCATTGCGACCTCGTGACTCGGGGATTTCTGCGGCACCTGCCTGGAGATTGTTTTCGCCATAAAATACAATACGACGAGATCCGGTGAAGGCTTTTTCGACTTCTCCGGAACTCGTCTTACTGAAACACTATTTCAAGCCGTACAAAACTGGTGACCTATGACTTAGGTTGACCGAAAGCGGACACTCCTGCCGCCACTTTGCCGAGTTCTTGAAAAATTTCAGAGCTCTAGCGGGAGTGGTGAAGAAAATAAAACCGTGCGCCGAGTGACCTCACAGTAACACCCGACGCACGGATTGCAAAATTACTTCAGCTCAACCTTACCACCAGCCTCTTCGATCTTCTTGGCGGCGGCATCGGCATCAGCCTTGTTGGCACCTTCGAGCAACAGCTTGGGAGCGCCTTCAACCAAGGCCTTGGCCTCAGCCAGACCGAGACCGGCCTTGACCTCGCGAACTGCCTTGATCACAGCGATCTTCTTGTCAGCGGGAACCGAAGCGAGCCACACATCGAAGGTGGTCTTGACTTCAGCAACCGGAGCGGCGGCACCGGCCGCAGGAGCGGCGGCAGCAGCTACCGGGGCGGCGGCGGTCACGCCCCACTTGGTCTCGAGAGCCTTCACGAGTTCGGCGGCTTCGAGAACGGTGAGCTTGCTCAGTTCTTCGACGATATTATTGATGTCTGCCATGGTATTTTCTTTTATTTCGTCTCGTCGCCAGAGCGGCCGCTCCGAATTAGTCCACTGCCTGTGGACCGACGATTTACTATTGTTTTGTTGAATTTCGCCCAAGCACTGAGCCTGAGACGAAGAGAGGGGATAGCCGAAGCCGAACGACTAGGCCGATTTCTCGGCGTAGGCTCCGATGACGCGGGCAACCTGGGTTCCAGGGGTGTTGATCAACGCCACAAGCTTCTGAGCAGGCGCTTGGAGCAGGCCCAGAATCTTGCCCTGAATCTCGGGGAGCGGGGGCAGATCGGCGATGACACGCACTTCTTCGGCCGAAAGCGGCTTGTTGCCGAGCACACCGAACTTGAGCTTGGGCTTGTCGAACTCGGCCTGGAAGGCCTTGATGACCTTTGCCACGGCGGCGATGTCCTTGTTGCCGGTGACCGCGGCCACCTGACCGGTCAGCATGCCAGACAAATCAGCCAGACCGGCTTCCTTGGCAGCGATGCTGAAAATGGTGTTCTTCACCACGTGAACCTCACCACCGGCCTTGATCAGGCGCTTGCGGAGTTCCGTGAATTTCTGAACCGTCAGACCCTTATAGTCGACGACCAGGAAAAACGGCGAGGCGTTGAGGCGGGCCACATATTCCGCCGAGATGAGCTTCTTTTCTGCGCGCATGGTATGTTGCAGTAAGGGAAGTTTAGGTTAGGCGGAGACGAATTCCTTGAGTTCCACGGAGACCGGAGGGCTCATCGTCATCGACAGCGTGACGC
>CAIRLQ010000111.1 GCA_903879465.1 uncultured Opitutia bacterium
ACCGCCGAGCAGCAGCAAGGCCTTTGGGCTTATTGCGCCAAACACTCCGACGAGATGAAAGCCATCCGCACCGACCTCGCCAACGCCCAGGAACGCGCCAAGAGCCTCACCGAACCCCAGTCCACGATGGTGATGAATATCGCCGCCAAGCCACGCGAGACATTCATCCTGAACCGCGGCGACTACTCCCAACCCACGTTGAAGGTCGAGGCTGGCACCCCCGAAAAACTCCCCGCGCTACCCGCCGGAGCCCCCGCCAATCGCCTCGGGCTAGCGCAATGGCTGGTCATGAAGGAAAATCCCCTCACCGCTCGGGTAGCCGTTAATCGTGTCTGGAAACTCCTGTTTGGTACTGGCATCGTGACGACTGCGGCGGACTTTGGCTTCCAGGGCCAGTGGCCTAGCCATCCCGAGCTGCTCGATACCCTGGCCGTCGACTTCGTGGAATCAGGGTGGAATCTCAAGGGGCTTATTAAGCAGATTGTGACTTCGTCGACCTACCGCCAGACCTCGCGTACGACCCCCGAACTCTTGGAAAAGGACCCGACCAACCGCCTCCTCTCCCGCGGTCCGCGTTTCCGTCTGCAAGCCGAACTCATCCGCGACCAAGCCCTGCAGGCTGGCGGTCTGCTCGTTCCCCAACTCGGCGGCCCCAGCGTGAACCCTTACTCCCCCTTCGATCTATGGCGCGAAGTCAGCCACTACGGCAGCTCCCCTGCGACCTCCCAGGTATTCGTCCAAGACCACGGCGAAAAACTCTATCGTCGATCGATGTATACTTATTGGAAACGCACGGCCCCACCAGCCAACATGGTCACCTTCGATGCACCGAACCGGGAGATCTGCACCATCAGTCGCAGCAACACCACCACCCCACTGCAGGCACTCGTCACACTGAATGACGTCCAATTCGTCGAGGCCGCGCGGGGTTTCGCCCAACGCATTATCCAACATGGCAGTAATGACTCCACGCGCATTTGCTGGGCCTTCCTGGAAGCTGTCTCACGGCCACCGACGGATAAAGAACAGGGCGTCATTCTCAAAGCCCTCACACGCGAGCGGGCTCGCTATGCGGCCGACAACGAACGCGCCCTGAAAGTCCTCAGCCCTGGTGAATCCCCTCGCGATAGCACGATCCCGGCGGTGGAGCATGCCGCTTGGATGCAAGTAGCCACCCTCATCCTTAACCTCAGCGAAACCGTGACCCGCAACTAAAGCCATGAACCCCCAACACGAGTTTCATAATCATCTCACCCGCCGCACCTTCATCGGGCAATCCGCCCGCGGCGTCGGCGGCCTAGCCCTCGGTTCAATGCTCTATCCGGAGTTGCTGGCGGCCGGGGCCAAGACCCGGGAAGGCGGCTTATCCGGGATTCCGCATTTTGCCCCGAAAGCAAAACGTGTTCTCTGCCTCTTCCAGTCCGGGGGCATGTCCCACGTCGACCTATTCGACGATAAGCCTGCCTTGCACGCGTTTGCGGGCAAAGACCTGCCTCCCTCGATTAAAGGTACCCAGCGCCTCACTGGCATGACTTCCGGGCAAAAGGGCTATCCTGTCCGCCCACCGCTCATGGAGGGCAAAGCCTGCGGCAAGCATGGCACCTGGATCAGCAACCTCATCCCGCACATCCAGACCATCGCGGATGACATCTGCATCATCAAGACCCTGAATACCGAGGCGATCAACCACGACCCGGCGATTACGTTCCTCAATACCGGCAACCAACAGCCGGGCTACGCCAGCATGGGCGCTTGGGCTAGCTATGGGCTCGGCACCGAGAACGCTAATCTTCCCGCGTTCATTGCCATGGTCTCCCAAGGTACCGGCAAGAACCCCGGACAGCCGGTCTTCTCCCGCCTCTGGGGCAGCGGCTTCCTGCCTTCCAATCACCAGGGGGTCGGCCTGCGGCCAGGAGCCAATCCAGTGCTCTACCTCCAGAACCCTCCGACCATCGACGGTGCCCAGCGCCGCGAGCTACTCGACGACCTTGCGACCCTTAATGAGGAACGTGCCCGCGAGCTCGGCGACCCGGAGACGATTACGCGCATCAAGGCCTATGAAATGGCCTTCCGTATGCAGACCTCGGTCCCCGAGCTGGCCGACATCTCTCAGGAATCTAAAGCCACTCTCGACTCTTACGGACCCGAGGTAACCCGCCCGGGCTCCTACGCCGCGAACTGCCTGCTTGCACGCCGCCTGCTCGAACGTGACGTTCGCTTCGTCCAGCTATTTCATCGAGGCTGGGATCAGCACGTCGCCCTGGCCCGCCAGTTACCCAACCAGTGTCACGACATCGACCAACCCACCGCCGCGCTCATCAAGGACCTCAAGACTCGTGGATTGCTCGAGGACACCTTAGTCATCTTTGCCACTGAGTTCGGTCGTACCGCCTTCACCCAGGGCGGCTTTGGCAGTCCGGCCAGCGGGCGTGACCACCACGGGCGATGCTTCTCCGTGTTCCTCGCCGGCGGCGGCATCAAGCCCGGCTTCGAATACGGAGCGACGGATGATTTTGCCTACAATATTGCCAAGGACGGCGTACACCTCCGAGACCTGCATGCGACGATTCTCCACTGCCTGGGCATTGATCACGAGCGCTTCACCTATAAGTTCCGCGGCCTGAACGTGAAACTTACCGGCGTCGAGGAAGCCCACGTCGTCAAAGGCGTTCTGACCTAAACGGCGAAACGGTGAAGGCATAAAAAAGGCGGCCCGCCGGCCGCCTTTTTTGTCGTGCAGATCAGGCTCAGAAAGGAGTCGCGACACCCGCGTTACTCAG
>CAIRLQ010000112.1 GCA_903879465.1 uncultured Opitutia bacterium
CACCATGCCATAGGGCAGCATGGCGAAGGGGTGCGGGTCGTTGCGTCGGAATACGCCGACGCCCATGACGCGGAGGCTGCCGCGGCGGTTGACGTGGTCGACGAATACGAGCTCACCTCGGTAGGTGTGGGCCTTTTCGATGGGTGGGAATTTTCCCGCTTCAGGGCGAAAAACCTCGGGTGCTTGTTCTGGGTTCTTAGATTTCGGTTTTTCTTTGGCGGCCATGCCGCGAACGCCTAAGGAACAAATAACCAAAAGCGAAAAACAAAGAAACACGGGTGAAGAACCGCGAATAAAGGACCTTTTCATAGATTAGTATTTTGGGAAAATGGCAGGGGAGGGGAAGCGATCTTCCAGTTGGGAGCCGTTTAAGTATTCTTCGCGCGGAATGTATACGTTGGGCCATTCCGAAGGGCGTATGCGGACGACTCGGCCAGGGCGGATACCTTCGATGATGAGATCCGTCTCCATACGCACTTGAATGCCGCTACTGCCAAAGGGGGTTTCCCCGTCCGTCTTAATGACGTCAAGGATGGAGCCTTTGGACGCCATGTGGGCGGGGCCGTAGGCGCCGTAGGAATGCTTCAGGGTGTTCTCCGCTGCATTGATCATTGCGGGGCCACCTTTCTTGAAGTCGGCGTAGAGGGATGGGTCCATGCCGCCGAATAACGTCACGGTCACGGTGGCGTTACCGAACTTGCCGTACTCGACCGCATTCACCCAGGCGGGCATCCAGCGGCTACGCATTAAGGCCTTGTGAACTTCAGTTTGGCTCTGGATGGAGCGCTGGGTCGCAGTGTCGTCGAGCCAGACATCCGAGATGTGGTAGCGGACGAAGATGCCATCCGGACAAGGCTTCCAGGTTAGGCCGAGGAGGACGGATTGGCCGCCGAGGGATTTTTTACCCGTGGCGGGCCAGGTGCCCTCGGTAATGATATCAGCTAACTTCAGGCTTTCGCGTCCGCGCCAGAAGCGGGTGGTGGAGTCGACGGTTAGCTTTTGTTCTTCGGCCTTGGCGTCCGCGCCGTTCTTGGATTCGAGGGTGGCGATGACTGACCCTTGGTTATTCTGGAGGTCGATCTCTTTGAGTTTCCAGGTTTTCCCTTCGCGTAGGCAAAGGCTGGGTTCGTCCTCGAGGAGGATGGCATGATTCTCGAGGGGGATGGGGTGGTACGCGCTGGGAAACGTCGCTACCGAGGAACTCTTCGGGTCCGGGGGAAGGAAGGCCCGGATGTTCATGACGGTTCCGAGTGGGATATCTTTGAGGTCCGCGGGAGCGCCGTGATAGCGGACCATGCCGTAGGGAAGCATCGCAAAAGGCGTCGGCGGGCTCCGGAAGAGTTCACTCTTGAATTGGACGCGGAGGCTGCCTCGTCGGGTCACGTGGTCTACGAACACGAGTTCGCCGCGATAAGCCACCGCTTTATCGAGCGGAGGGAATTTTCCCGCTTCAGGGCGAAAAACCTCAGCTCCTGGTTCTTTGTTCTTCGCGCTTGGTTGGTCGTTAGCCGCGAACGCCTGTCCGAGTGACGAACCAGAACCAAGAACGAAGAGCCAAGAACCCAGAACGATGAACCAGGAGCAAGGAACATGCTTACAGCGCCACTACCTTATTGCTGTCGCCGAACCGCTCGGTTTCTACGCCCATGCGCTGGGCCATAAGGAGTAGTAGGTTGCTCATATGGGCATCCGTATTAACGGGACGGCTGCAGACTTGGTAGTGGGCGCTCGTGAGCGCACCATCCGCGCCGACGGAGTAACCTTTGAAATTGGCGGCGGCACGATTGAAGTCGATGTGGGTGCCGTGTTTTAGTCCGAGATCCGAGCCGCCGGCGAGCACGAGCGGGAGGTTGGCGTTACCGTGGCTGTGGCCATAGCACATACCGCTGCCGAATAGTGACATCGTCGAGCCAAGGAGAGGCTTGCCGTTGAAGTCCTTGGTTTCTGCGAGGCGGGAGAGGAAGTAGCTGAACTGCTCGATGGCGAAGGTGTCGTAATTCGTGAGTTTTTCCATGTAGCCGGCGTCACCTCCGTGGTGGCTGAGTTGGTGGCGCGATTCCGTAATACCGATTTCCGGGATGGCAAAGGCGCTTCCTTCGCCGCCGAGGCTGAAGGTGGCCACGCGGGTGGTATCCGTCTGGAAGGCCAGCACCATCAGGTCATAGACCGTCCGGAAATAGTCGCCGGCCTTGGTGGCGGCAATGTCGCGGTTGGTGCGCAGGCGGTCTTCGCCAGATGGATCATCTGGTGACAGTGGCGCCCAAGGACGGTTCCGTAATCGGGCTCCTAAACCCAGCGGTTGTTGTGGCGCCCTTGCTTACGCCAGAGATCAGCC
>CAIRLQ010000113.1 GCA_903879465.1 uncultured Opitutia bacterium
AAAGACTGCGAATAGAATCAGCACGCCCTTAGGCCCGTCATACGCGAACCACTTGCCGAGCCGAGCTTCATGGGGGATTAGCCAGCTCTTGCCGTCCCAGAAGAGCGATTGGAAAGCATGATCCAGCCAGTCGCCGCCCGTTCCGGGAAAGCCAAAAAACGCCACCACGGCCGCAACGGCCAGCGCAGGCCAGACCAATGCGGGCCGCTCAGCGGTTTGGATTCTGGAGGCCTCCATGATTGAAAAGTTCGTCGGCGCCCTGGTAAATGATTTTAGCCTCCTCTGCCGCGGCGGCGTCGGGCGCAGTCAGCGGCGTGAGCGCACCGGTGGCGAGGTCGGCCCGAAACTGGGCGGTCTGGCGTACCGGCTTCAGCACCGTAAGGAGGCCGTCCTCATGCAGCACGGCGACCTTCTGGTAGTTGCTAATGAAAGCACGCGGGCGGTAACCCGCCCGCAGGACGTCGGCCCCGATGAAGCGAGAAAGGTATGGCAGATTAAGCAAGCCCAGCACCGTTGGGGCAGTGTCGATCTGGCTCATCATCGGATTGACCACGCGGGCCGGAATATTACCGGGCGACCAGATGAAGAGCGGAATCTCGTACTTGCGGATTTCCAGCTCACGCTTGCCGGCCACCGAAGCGCAGTGGTCGGCGACAATCACGAAGACAGTATCTTTAAACCAAGGCTTCGTCTGGGCCTCTTTCAGAAAAGCCCCGATGGCAAAATCGGTATAAGCCACGCCGCCATCACGACCAACGAGCTTGTCGTCAATCCGGCCGGATGGCCAGGTATACGGACGATGATTCGAAGTGGTCATCACGAAGTGATGAAAGGGCTTACCCGCAGTGAAGGATTTATCTGCGGCCTCGAGCGACCACCGGAAAGCATCTTCGTCGCAAGCCCCCCAGGCGTTGCCAAAAGTTGGCTTCTTGCCGTCCTGCTCCTGGCGGGGCAGATCAATCAGTTTGTAGCCGTTGGAGCCGAAGAAGTAGTTCATATTATCGAAGAAGCCGTCCCCTCCGTAAATGAAAGCTGTGTCGTAGCCTTGAGCCTTAACCACGGAGCCAAGGGTGGTCAGGTTTTCGCAGCCGGCGCGGCGGAGGACCGATTGACCGGGGATGGGGGGAATCGAAAGCGTCAACCCCTCCATGCCGCGGACCGTGCGGGTCCCGCTCGCATAGCAGTGGCGGAACCACAGCGACTCACGGGCGATACGGTCAAGATTCGGAGTAAGGTTCTTATCTTTATATTCCGGGGAGCCGTAACAGCCTAAGAATTCGGCGCTCAGGCTCTCGATCGTGATCTGGATAACATTTAAGCGGCGCGGCGGGCCCACGGGCGAGACCTGCCGCGTAATGTCATTATGATCCGCGCTGACCGCCGCGCCACCTTGCTTCAGCAGAAGCTCCCGAAGCTGCGCCACTGCGTCGGGACGCGATGGATAGAAGCGCTTCCATTCGAGCTGATTGGCCCAGAAGGCCGCGAGGAAGGCGTATTCGCCATTCTTAGCGAGCTCAGTATCGTAGCTGTTCGCCCAGCCCGGCTGAGGATCACCCATGTGGCGCAAACCGGCTACAATGCGCTCACCTGCGTCGGCATGCGCCTGATCCGCTAGTCGTAAATCGCGCCGCCCAAGGAAGAAGGAATAAGCAAGCAGCAGGGCCAGCGGCGCGAGCAATATGACGATACCACGCCAGCGAGGTGAAGCATCGGCGGCCGCACCCACTTCCCATCGGTGCACGTAGCCCAGTCGTCGCCAGAGCAAGAACAGCCCCACCGCCAAAGCGAAAACGACCAGGAAGATTAACGGGAGATTATAAGACTCCTTGATGTTCTTCACCACCTCGGTCGTGTAGACGAGGTAATCGACCGCGATGAAGTTGAAGCGGACGCCAAATTCCTCCCAGAAGAGGATTTCGGAAATCTTCCAGAAGGAGAAAAGGAACGCACCGAAGATCCAAGCCGCACGCAAAGGTAGGCGCAGCCAGCGGGAAGCGGACCAAGCGCTAGGCCACACCGTGCTGAGCAGCCCCAGCGGCAAGGTCAGGAACCAAGCCATGAAGAGATCAAACAGCAGTCCAACGATTAGGGCGGCAAAAGTTGGCATCCCCCAGGAGACGCCGCCGGCCGAGGCTACGAGAAGACCAAGGCGAAGGAGCGAACCGAGAAGGACGTAACTGGTGGCGAGGAGCAAGGTGCCTCCCTGCCGCGAACCCAGAACCTTCGAGAACAGCGATTTCACGGGGTGATTAGTCGGAAAAACGCTCCCTCAGGGCGAGCCAATTAAACGGCCGCTGCCAGGCCTCACCGTTCCGGCACCTCGTCGACACCCGAACCACCCCAAGGATGGCAACGGCAGATTCGCCGGAAGCCCATCCAGCCGCCCTTGAAGAAACCGAAGCGCGCCAAGGCCGTCGCCGCATAACAGGAACAGGTCGGGTGGTAGCGGCAGCCAGAGCCCGGAATGAGATGCAAAGGCTTCGAAAGGAACCGCCGATAAAAACCGACGAGAGCCAATGCCAGCATCGCCAGTAACGATGGGCGAGGCTCGCTCATGCGGATGGCGCGGACTTCGCTGCCAAGATACGGACGGCCGCCGCGGCATAGACCTTGCGAAGCTCGGCCAGCGAGCGCTTCAGCATGCCCGAACGGATGACCAGCACGACCTCCCAGCCCGCCGGGAACGCCGCCGCATCCGTCCGGAAAAGCTCCCGGGCCAGCCGCTTGGCCCGATTGCGGTCTACGGCCAACGGTAGCGATTTCTTGGCGGCGATGACGGCGAAGCGCGAAGGCCCCTTCGCCTCGGTCGGGCGATAATTCAAAAGAAAAGGCCCGCAATCGAGTCGCGAGCCTTCTTGGCGGAGGCGGTTGAAATCGGCCGAGGCGCGAATTCGACGCTCCCGCGGGAGACGCATAGGTCTTAGGAGGCGCCGAGGCGCTTGCGACCGATGGC
>CAIRLQ010000114.1 GCA_903879465.1 uncultured Opitutia bacterium
GTCGTCGAACTCGTCGCCCTCAAGGGCGCCAAGATCCAATACATCACGGTCCAGAACTGGTCGGCCAACGTCTTCAATCTGGTGACGAAGCGCGGTATGGCCGAAGAAGACGCCGAGGTCCGCTGGATCGATTGCAACATCGGCTCACGCCTCACGATGAAGTATCCCGGCGTAGTCCTGCGCGGTAAGCGTGCCCGCGGCGAGGTGCTTTCAATCGCCCTCGCCAACGACGGCCAGCACCAAGATACCGGTGCGAAAATGATCCACGCGGCCGATGACACGACGTCCAATATCATTGCGAAATCCATCTCCGTCGGCACGGGCCGTTCGACGTACCGCGGTCTGGTCCACATTCCAAAGACGCTAAAGAATTGCCGCAATAACACGGAGTGTGATGCGTTGCTGATCAACGAACACAGCCGCACCGATACCTATCCAGCTATCTCCGTCCGTGGTCAAAAAAACTCCGTCCAGCACGAGGCGAGCGTCTCGAAGGTCTCGGCAGAACAGATTTTTTATATGATGCAACGCGGCCTCAGCGAAGGCGAAGCGATGTCTCTCGCCGTAAACGGCTTCGTTAATGATCTGGTCAAGGAATTCCCAATGGAATACTCCGTCGAGCTGAAGCGCCTCATCGAACTGCAGATGGAAGGGTCCGTCGGATGAACGCCGTCGCCCCCGCCGGCACGGGCGTCCTCGATGTCGCCTTGCAATCTGCTGAAACGGGGCGCTTCCGCGCCCAAGACTGGTTCGCGGTCCTCCGTCAACAGGGCTGGCACTCCTTCCAGTCTCTGCCGATGCCGAAGCTCTCCCACGAGAAATGGCGCTTCTCGGATACGCGCACCCTTACGCTCGAAGGCTACGCTCCAGCGCCGGAACCTTCCGAAGCCCAAGCCTCCGCGCTCATCGCCCGCTCGCAGCTGATCTCAGACGCCGCCGCACTCATCGTTCACGTCGATGGCCATTGCGTGCTGAAGCCTTCGCTCTCGCCGGAATTGGCCGCGCAAGGCGTGATTTTCGAATCCCTCGAAGACGCCATCAAGCACCACCCCGCCCTACTGAAGGAACATCTCCTCAAACACCCCGTGCTGCTCGGCGGCGATAAGTTCGCCGCCCTTCATCGCGCGTGGCTCCGCGCCGGCTACGTCCTTCACGTCCCCAAAGGTGTCGAAGTTTCGCAGCCGTTCGTTTCCGTCACCTGGACGCTCACCGAAGGCGTCGCAGTCTTCCCGCATGCGCTCATCATCGCCGGCGAACACGCCAAGGCCGACATCCACGACTTCCATCTCGGCGCCAAACCGGACCAGAAGGCCCTCGCGATCTCGGCCGCCGACATCCATGCCGGGACGGGGTCGCAGGTACGCCGCCTCGCCGTCCAGGCCTGGGGCACGGGCACACAATCCTTCCAGGTCGACAACACCTGCGGGGGTCGGGACTCCCTGATCAGCTCGGTCAACGCCGCCGTCGGCTCCCGCCGTGCACGCCTTGAAAACACCGTACGCATCGACGCTGCCGGCGCTGACGTCCGCCTCTACGGCATCTCCGTCGCCTCTGGCGTGCAAGAGTTCGACCAACGCACACTTCAGATCCACGCCGCCGGTCACGCGAAATCCGACCTGCTCTTCAAGAACGCCCTACTCGGGAAGGCTCGCACGATTTTCTCTGGCCTGATCAAGGTTGAGCCTGACGCCCAGCGCACCGATGCTTTCCAGACAAACCGCAACCTACTCCTCTCGCCGGAAGCCGAAGCGGATTCGTTGCCGGGACTCGAGATCGAGGCCAACGACGTCAAATGCTCGCACGGCGCCACCACCGGACAAATCGACCCCGCCGAACTCTTCTACCTGCAGGCCCGCGGCATTCCGCTGGCCACCGCCCAAGAGCTCCTCGCCCAAGGCTTCCTCGAGGAAGTCCTCGCCAAAGTCGGCCACGAAGAGGCCGCGGCCGTCGTGCGTGAGATGCTCCGCGAGAAATTCCATCAAGCCTAAACATGAGCGACGACACCACCGGCCAGCGCCACACGCCCAGCCCTCACGATCGCACGCTCACGCGCGACGTTCAGGCCACCGTCATTCCCGCGGGCGATCCCGCCGTGCTGCCCGCCGGCACCAAGGTCACCATCACGCACCGCCTCGGCGGCAACTTCACCGTCGTCTGCGATAACGGCATGTTCCGCATCAAGGGGAGCGACGCCGACAGCCTCAGCGAAACGATTCCCTCCGACACGACGGAGAACGAAGGTAAGACCGACGCCTATGGCTCTGTCGGCACCGCCGAACACCCCGGCCATACCGGCAAACCTTCCGATGAAGCCGTCTGGGAGAGCCTCAAAAAAGTCTTCGATCCGGAAATCCCCGTAAATATCGTCGACCTTGGCCTCGTGTATTCGCTCAAGGTCGAGCCGCTGGAAAGCTCCACTGATCGCCACAGCGTCGTCGTCGCCATGACA
>CAIRLQ010000115.1 GCA_903879465.1 uncultured Opitutia bacterium
AAGAAGTGGTACGAGACCATCAACGGCTGGAAGAAGGAGCACCCGTATCCGTTCAGCTACGAGCGCAAGACCAAGCACATCCTCCCGCAGGAAGCCATTGAAGTACTCTTCGAAGAGACCAAGGGCAACGCCATCATCTCCACCGGCGTCGGCCAGCACCAGATGTGGGCCCCGCAGTATTACCGCTTCAACGAGCCCCGCCGCTTCATCAGCTCGCTCGGTGCCGGCACGATGGGCTTCGGCCTCCCCGCCGCCATCGGCGCCAAGGTCGCCAATCCAGACGTCCAAGTCATCGACATCGATGGCGATGGCTCGTTCCTGATGAATATCCAGGAACTCGCCTGCATGAAGATCGAGAAGATTAACGCGAAGATCCTCATCCTCAACAACCAGCACCTCGGCATGGTGGTGCAGTGGGAAGACCGTTTCTATGCTGGTACCCGCGGCCATACGATTCTCGGAGATGCCAAGAATATCGGCTCTCCCGACAACCCGGGTGGCCTCTACCCTGACTTCGTTAAAATCGCCAATGGCTTCGGCATCAAGGCCCGCCAGGTCATGAAGCGTGAAGACCTCCGCGCCGCTATGCGCGAGATGCTCGATCACGACGGTCCCTACCTCCTCGACGTCATCGTACCCTACACCGAGCACGTGCTCCCCTTCATCCCGCAGAAGAAGTCGGCGATGGAGATTCTGACGAAGTAATCGGGGAGCGATTACACCGCGGGGACAGCGGCCAGCGGTTGGGATACGCTGTATCGGGTAACGACAGCACTCAAAGGGGAACCGGAGACCGGTTGATTGGCTGGGGGTTATATACCCGCAGTTAACTTCCTGGTTCCCGGTCTCCCTTTGCAGGAAAACCTAACCGCAAACCGCTTCACCCTCGGCCTTGCGACTGCGTCGCGTCCGTTCGCCGCCACGCCTGGCTGGACTGATCAGAACGCCACCGTCGCCGGGTGGTGAGTGAAACCTTCGGCTTCGAATAAGGCGGCGGGCTTCATCTTGACCAAGCCCGCCAGGTAGCGGTCCGGGATAGTCTCGATTCGGGTGTTATAGAATGTCGCGATGTTATTATGATATCCACGTGCTAGGGCGATGCGGTCTTCGGTCTCAATGAGCTGCTTGCTCAAATCATTGAATAACGCCTGTGCGCGGATTTCAGGGTAACTTTCGATGACGGCGAGGATACCGGGCGCGAGCGCCTTCAGCGAACCACCGCCGGCCTGTGCCCGCATGGCGGTCACCATCGCCTGCACCGCGGCCTCATGTTCACGGAAGCCCTGCACACAGGCCACGAAGCGCTCAATGAGGTCCGAGCGACGCTTTAACTGCACATCAATGCGCGAATACGCCTGCGCCACGCGATTGCGGAGGCCGACCATGCTATTGAAGACCATCCGGGCCCAGCCCACGACCGCCGCTAACAGATAGAGGCCCACCCCAATGAGGAGCCCCAGTGGGATGTAAGGACCCACCGCCGATAACCCGTCACCGAACATTTTCACGGGGTGACCATCCGAAAAAACCATGTCCCAAAAAGCGCCGTATGCCAGGAGGACAGGCCCCAGCCCGGCGGACGCAACCACGACGGCGTTAATAGCCGCGAACGCCCCCGCAAAATCCCAAGCGTTTGCCTTCCATCCCATCCAGACGCTGATGGACCGTTCTCCGCGGTACG
>CAIRLQ010000116.1 GCA_903879465.1 uncultured Opitutia bacterium
CTAGTTATCCGTTCTGGCCAACCGGCCAACTGATCAACCGGTCAACTAGTGCTCCGCCTCTCTGCATACCCAACCGCCAACCGCTAACCGCTACCACCTCGCGGCTACGCCGCGCTGGGTAGGGTCGGGACCGCGTCACGACCTAGGGGTAACTAGGACAGCACGTGGTGCTGTCCCTGCCTCAAGGTATCGGGTAGGGCTGACCGGCCCGGTCAGCCGTGGGCGAGCGGGCCGCTCGCCCCTACCTCAGGCATTCCCGCTTGGCTTAGCTGAGTCCTTCTTCAGTGTTCGTTCACCCCGCCACACCCCAAATCCGTCTATATCCATGCGCACCCTCCCTATCCTCGCCTGCTGCTTCGCCCTTTCGCTCGCGGCTGAAGACAACTTCGGCACCCTTGTGTTCTCCGATAACTTTGAGCGTAAGGAGACCCAGAAGATTAAGGACGAGCCTGGTAATGGCTGGAAGACCAGCAGTTCCTGGAGCGCCAAAGGGCACAAGGAAGTCGATCTCGTGGATGGCACGATGTACATCTATATCCATCCAGAAGCCGTCCATGCGGTGGATGTCGGCCACGACTTTGCGTTCATTGACGGTACCGCCACGATGCGTTTTAAATTCCATGAGGCGAAGGACACCCTCATGCTGAATTTCGCCGATATGTCCCTTAAGGAAGTTCATGCGGGCCATCTCTGTGCCGCGACGTTCGGTGTCAAAAGGGTCACGTTGCAAGACATGAAAACGGGCGGCATGCTTTTGAAATATTACGACGCCCGCAAGGCCGGTAAGCTTTCCAAAGAAGATGCGGATATCATCAAGACCAAGGCGAAGACCATTCCGAATGAAATCAGCGTGGGTGAATGGCATTCGTTGAATGTCACCATCCTTGGGGAAACCATGACGGCGTCGGTGGATGGTAAGCTCATCGGTAGCTTCAGCTCTTCCGGCATTGCCCACGAATCCAAGCAAGTCCTGCGTCTCCTTGTGTCGAATAAGGTCACTCTGGACGACGTGAAGTATTACAAGAAGCGATAAGCGCCCGCCCCCCGCATCTCTCCTCCGTGTATTAGGTAGGGTCAGCACTGCGTGCTGACCCTAGTTGTTCGCTGCAGGGCGAACAAGGGGCTGCCTTAGCCTTGATGCATTGGGCAGGGCTGACTGTTTTAGTGTGCCGTGCTGGCGCGATGGCTTCGGAGGATGGCCATCAAGTGCTACTTGGAAGCCGGGGTATTCCAGTCGAGGACTTGACCGTCCTTAAGCAGTTGTCCGCGCAGTTTCTGATAATCGACTTTTTGCACGGTGACTCCGGCGTCGATGGCTTGGACGGCGGCGGTTGCAGCGGATTGACCAAAGATCATGAAGACGGGCTCCATGCGGATGGAGCCGTAGGAAACGTGGGTGGACGAAAGGCACACCGGGACGAAGAGATTAGTGCATTCCGATTCGCGCGGGATGATGCTCCGGTAGCTCACAGGGTAGGGGAGCTTAACCTTTCCTTCGATGCAGCCCTCGGCCCGAACGATGCCATCCACGATCACACGTGAGGTGTGGTGGGAGTCCATTTGGTAGCTCGCTAAGCCGATGCTTTCTTCGGCGATAATTTCGCGACGGCAGTTCTTTTCAGTCATGACGTAATCCGAAATCATCCGGCGAGCTTCGCGGACATAGAGTTCATGGGGCCATCCGCCGGTCTCAATAAATTCGGCTTTAGGCAGGCCGAACTTACGGGTGAATTTGCGCACCCGCTCAGGTACGGCCTCATCGTTCGCCAAGTACCACATCAGGCCCTGTTGGTAGGTCACGTGGGCTTGGAAGATTTTCTCGCGGGTCGCGTAGTCCGCCTCCGGCCAGGCATTGCTGCCGCCGACGAAATCCGTCGAGAAGGGGCCGGCATTATTACAGTCGCCGACGTTCAATTTCACAGGCCCGCTGCCGTAGGTGAATTTCCATTCAGAAGCTGGATCCACATTCAGATAGCGCTCCAGAAGGGCGTAATCTTCGCGGTGATAACCCGCGGGTTTCGGCCAGGGTATTCCGGCGTCCGCGAGCACGGCCCACATGCGGAAGTTGTAGGCCTGTACTTGCTTGTCGCCGGTGCCAGCGTCGGGGAGGGGCCCGGCGGTGATGCCAGGTAAGAGTCCGCTCTGCGGCTTGCGTATCGTGGGGTAGGGGTCTACGCGGAAGCGGAACTGGTGGGTCTTCGCAAGTTGGAAGCCGTTGAGCGTTTCGCCGTAAGTGGAGTTATCCTCGCGGCCCACAAAGTATTTGACGCCAGCTCGGGCGAAGAGGTCGCCTTCGTAGGTCGCATCGACGAACATCTTGGCTTCGATCCGGTTACCGTTTTCAAAAACCAGGGCAGTAATCCGCCCGCCTTCTTTTTCGACCTTGATGAGTCGGTGTTCGAAGTAGACAGGTACTTCTGCTTTCTTCAGCAACGCGCGGAACATCTCTTCCGCTTGAGACGGACGGAAACCCAGCTCTGGGCTACCGTTGTTGGGGTCGAACTTGCTCCGGGCGGCGCTTTGGATGAATTCGTGGGCCATGCCCCCGATAGCGGTGGCCGTGCCGAGGTCCATGGCGGTGAGACCGGCAGCGGTCAAGCCCCCGACATTTCGACGAAAAACAGCGAGCGCCGAGGTCTTGCCGAGTCGACGCGTCTGGACGGCCGCGGCGACACCGCCTGGGGTGCCACCATAGACGCAGACGTCTACTTTAATGGTCTGGGGCGGGTTAGCTGCCGGCACGGGATAGTAGTAATGGAGACCGGGGCTGTCGTCCGCCGTTAAGGCAACGGGGATGAGGGCGGTCAGTATTAGCGCTACGCGGGTGAGTACGGGAAGTCGGCTAGGGGAGATCATGCTGGGGTAAAAGAGGGTTACTTTAGGAGTTCTTTGAACGCATCGCCATGAACGTCTGCAGGGAAGCGAGTTTAATGGGGGTGGGGGTGACTATAGGCTCAAAGTATTAACCCCGCTGAGGTCCTGCGAGACTGAATCCACCCTTTGCTGGTGCCGCGTAGATGTGAATTCTTCGAGGGTAAGGCCGTACCTTTAGCGTGGTAACATTTTCACCCTCGATTGCTCTCACCGTTACGCTCATCATCCGCTCTCTTATGAAAGTCGCTTCCATTCTTTCCGTCCTCGCACTAGTCGCGATCTCGCCACTGTCCAGTGCTCAAGGCAAGCCGGCTCCGCTCCCGGAAATCCCCGAAGTCCTTAAAGAGGCCAAGGCCGTGCTGAGCCTCTTGAAGGGTGAGTTGTCCATCGCAGTGACCTCTACTCAGCCACTCACGGCCACTCAATGGGAGGCGATCGCCGCACTCCATCCCCGCCGACTGAGTTTTGCGGGCAAGGCTTTGGATGACGCTGGCATGGATCGGTTGGTGGCCATGAATCCCACCTATGTGGGCATC
>CAIRLQ010000117.1 GCA_903879465.1 uncultured Opitutia bacterium
AGCACAGTGTTGGGCGCTCCCGGTTTTAGGGTGAGGGTGACATCCTGGCCGGAGTGCAGGTCCTTGCCTTTGACGTAGGCTTCTTTGCCGAGGGTGCGCTGTTTCATGCCTTTCACATAGTTATTCACACCCCCATCCCTCTGTAAAGGCCTACTTTCGAGGGGTTTGGGGCAGAATTCACGGTGGGAGCATGGGGGCAGGGGTAGGGGTGGGGATAGGGGCTTTTTAGGGATAGGCTCAAGGCTCGGAAGGTGAGTGGCCGATGGGGTGCAAGAACAGCCAAGCAAGGAACAATGACGATGAACTTATGGGACGAGTGCAGCATGCAACGGGTGATTTCATCGCTGTGAACAACGCATCTTCTGAGTCCTGTCCCTAGCCCTGTCTCTGCCCCTCGTGCGAACTTTGTTCGCGCGTTCACTTGTTCACACGGAGATGCGGTTCCTTGACAGTTCGCGGCGCCGGGCAAATCGTCCGCACGTGCTGCTGGTCATCGATAACTACGATTCGTTCACCTACAACCTAGTCCAATACTTTGGTCAACTAGGCGTGGAGCAGAAGGTGTACCGCAATGATCAGATTACGGTCGAGGAAGCGCTCGCGCTGAATCCTGAACGTGTGATGATTTCGCCCGGCCCGTGCTCGCCTGCTGAAGCCGGCGTCTCGTGCGCGATGATCAAGGCCTTCGCCGGCAAGAAGCCTGTCCTCGGCGTGTGCCTTGGTCACCAGGCCATCGGCCACGTCTTCGGCGGCAACGTCATGCGCGCCCCGCATCTGATGCATGGTAAGACCTCGCCGGTGTTTCATAATAATACCGATCTCTTCAAGGGCCTACCTTCGCCCTTCGCCGCGACCCGTTACCATTCGTTGGTCGTCGAGCGTTCCACTTGTCCCGCCGCGCTCGAAGTGACCGCCTGGACCGAAGACGGTCTCGTGATGGGGCTCCGTCATCGTGAGCTTCCAATCTGGGGCGTGCAGTTCCATCCTGAGTCTTTCGCCACCGAGCACGGTCTCCAGCTGCTGGGCAATTTCCTCAAGCTCTGAGCAATGTTCTGTCCGCGCTGCAATCACGAGGATACGAAGGTCCTGGAGACCCGCCTCGGTAAGGGGAATCATTCCATCCGCCGACGTCGCGAGTGCCTCGCCTGTGCCCACCGTTTCAGTACCATCGAGGAAATCGTCCGCGAAGGCCTAGCGGTCGTGAAGCGCAACGGTGCGCGCGAGGAATTCGACATGGGTAAGATCGCTGCAGGCATCCGTAAGGCGACCGATAAGCGGCCGATCGAGGTCGAGCGCATCAATCTACTCATCTCCGAAGTCGTTGAAGGTTTACAGGCGAAGTTCGAGGATGAGGTTCCTTCCAGTGCGATCGGTGAGGAGATTATGGCGAAGCTGCAAGGCGTCGACCAAATCGCCTATGTGCGCTATGCCAGCGTCTACCGCGAATTCCGAGACATCGAAGAACTTGCCAAGGCTATCGACCAGTTACGTAAGGGAGGCAAAGCCAAGTGACGGCCGCGCTGCCCAAATCCATCCGTCTGCGCACGCTCAATGCGCTACTCGCCTCGATGGTCGGCACGGCCCCGCAACTGCGTTCTGACGTCGACGCCGTCCTGCGCGTCTTCGAGGCCGATGATGAGACCGATCCGCGCCTCAATGCCGCCGACCTTGCCGCCGCGGCCGCCCAGATTTTCCGCCTGCTCTCGCCAGAGCGCGCCGTCCCGACCGTTGCGGTGCTTGATCACCGGGCCGAACCGTTCGACGCCCTCTGGGCGAACGAGCGCGTGGAGGCTGCCTTGGCGACCGCGGGTGAATCCGCCGACGTGCTCTTCTGGGTCGTCGGCCTGCAGGACCAGTATCTCGGCGGCACCCGGGCTCGCTCGACCCGCTGGCGCGCCGCTTACGACGAGGCGGTCGATTATCTGCAAGGTCTCGTCGCCCGTCAGGCTGGGCGCCGTCGCGTGACGGTCGTCGTGCTATAACTAATTTATGAGCGCTCCCAAGACGCTATTCCAGAAGATCGCCGATAAGGAGATTCCCGCTAAGCTTATCCATGAGGACGCAGTGTGCGTCGCGTTCCATGACATTTCCCCGCAGGCCCCGGTGCATGTGCTAATCGTGCCCCGCAAGCCCATCCCGCGCTTGGCGGAGGCTACGGTGGAGGATCAGGAGATCCTCGGACATCTTCTGCTCGTCGCCGGGCAGCTCTCGCGTGAGCTCTGCCTGGCCAAAGGGTTCCGGATCGTGATTAACAACGGCCCCGACGGTGGCGCGACCGTGCCACACCTCCACGTGCATCTGCTGGGTGGACGCGCCCTGGGTTGGCCGCCAGGCTGAGTTCATGAGCGTGCCCGAACCGTGCCTCGTCCTCGACGGCTCTGCCCGTGCCGGCATCCGGGTGGGCGTGTTGCAGGGCCGTCGCTGGATCGGGCAGGGGGTTTCGGCTGACGGCGCCCTGGAGTCGCTTTTCCCGTGTGTCGAGAAGGCGTTGGCACAGGCCGGCGTGACGCTGGCCGACATCAAATCTTTCGCCCTTAGCGTGGGCCCTGGTTCGGTGCTGGGCATCCGAATCACCGCGTTGAGCGTGCGCGGGTGGTGTGCGTTGACGCCTCGCCCGATCTTCGTTTGGGAATCGTTGGCGGCTTTGGCGCACGCCGCGCTTTCAGCCGGTGAGCAAGGCCCTTTTCTGGTGGCGACTGAATCACGATTGAAGCGCTGGCATGCGCTGGAAGTCGGGAACGATGGTGCTCTCGGCGTGCCCTTCGAAGCGGAAGCCGCACAACTCAATTCCTCCGGACTCCGCGTCATCTCGGCCAGTGATGCCGCCGTGAACGCGCTGACGTCCGTCGTCATAGTACCTGCGCCGTGGACTTCGTTGCCTCTCAATTTCCAACAACCCGGTTTCCTGCGCGCTGAAGCTCGACCCGACGCGCTTAACATCGCCAACGATTTCGCCACTTGGTCCGGTGAGCGCCACCGTGGCACCGTATGAGCGCCTCCTCCAATAGTTTCGCCGCCCGGGCTTGGGTGGAGATCGATTTGCCCGCCATCGATCGCAATGTCGGTCGCATCAAGCAATCGCTGCCGCCCCAGGTGCGTTATGTCGCGGTCGTGAAAGCCAATGCTTACGGTCACGGTATGCCCGAAGTCGCCACGCGCCTGCTGCAAGCCGGGGTGGATTGTTTCGCCGTTGCCAATGTCGCCGAAGCCGCCGTCTTGCGGGAGATCGGGCACGACGCCGATATCCTTCTGCTTAGCCCGACCTTGCCAGGAGAATTGCCACGAGCCCTCGCGCTCGATCTCGACATCACACTCAATTCGCTAGCCGAAGCTCAGGCGCTCGCCGCCTTGGCGCGGTCTTTGCATCGTAAGGCCAAGGTACACGTCAAGGTCGACACCGGTATGGGCCGCGCCGGGGTCTGGCATGCTCAGGCAGCCGAGTTGTTCGCTTTCGTTCAAACCGTCGCGGAGTTTACTTGGCGTGGCGTATACACCCACTTCTCCGATGCGGATACCGATGCCAGTTATACCGCAAATCAGCGGAAGATTTTTCTCGGATTGTTGGAATTGATTCCGGCCTCGCTGCGGGCCGGACTGCTGATTCATGCGGATAATAGCGCTGGCCTGGAGAGTTTTTCGGCCAACGCTCCCTTTAATGCCGTGCGGGTGGGATTGATGCAGTATGGCCTGCCTCCTTCCGCTGGATCGTTCCTCGCGAGTCTCCGTCCTGAGCCGGTGCTTTCCTTTCATGCACGGATTGTCCTGGTCAAGGATTTGCCCGCGGGGACTGCGGTGAGTTATAATCGGACCAAGACGCTTTCGCGTCCGACGCGCGTGGCCATTGTGGCCGTGGGTTACGGCGACGGCGTGCCGACGGCTGCCAGCAACCGCGGGCAATTTCTCGTGCGCGGTAAGCGCTGTCCGATCCTCGGCCGCGTGACTATGGATCAGACCATTGTCGACGTGACGGAAGTCCCAGGTGCTGCCGTGGGCGATATCGCCACGATTCTCGGCGCCCAAGGTGCTGACCGCATCACCGTGGCGGAATTCTGCACGTGGTCCGATTGCATTCCGTGGGAGGCCCTTTGCACGCTTACCCAGCGCGTGCAGCGTGTCTACCGTACGGACCGCACTTAGGTTGGTTGTCGGATTTAAATCCTACGCCGCATCACTCTTGGTTTCCTTGCGGATATCGCGAGCTAGCCCGAACGTGAGCAGGACGATGAACCCACCCATCTGCCATAGCAGACTGAAGAGGGGGATGTCTGTCGGATTGATCAAGAAGAACGGCAGGTAGGGAGCGAAGCACCAGAGTCCAGTGCTGATGGATGCGCTGTCCATGGGGACACTGGGTCGGAAGATGGTCTGCAGTGCCCAGAGGGCAGCCGGAAGCGCGAGCCAGTAGCGATCTGTTGCGACCAGTGGATTGAGCCAATCCGTCAGGCTACTGCAGATCACGATGAAAAAGAGCAGGGTGCTGAATAGGCGTATCATGGCCTCCAGGTTGTTACGCATACGGGTCGGCACGAGTTGATCGCTGCCGAAGCCACTGCTCGTGGTTGCGGATGATTCGTTCCAACCGAGGCTCCAGGCCAGCCAATACAAAATAAGTTTGGTCATCGTAGGTTTTACTCCGTGATGGTCTCTCCCTTAAGCGTGCCTTCGGTGAGGCTCGCACCGAGATTAAAGTCGCTGGGCGGGTGGTTCTTCTTGCAGGAATCGAGAGTGGTAAGGCTAAAGTTCGTAAAAAGGTTCAGCAGCGGAAGTCGCATGAGGGGATGGACGTGGGGCGGGCCTATCTTGCCCCCTTGCTCAGACGCACGCAAGCCTCGCGACTTAGCCTGGGTGCTGGGTGTCGCGCCAAATACCGACAAAGAAAGCAGCACCGAAAAGGCACATGCTTACCCAAGTGCTTTCAGGGAGTTCTCTGGGGCTGAAAATGTAGGCCGCGTAGGGTGCCAGCGTCCAGAGTCCGACGTTGGTTGCGGTCCGATCGCTGGGAATGTCTTTGCGTGATCCCGTCAACGCCAGCCACAGAAACGGAAGCACGTTGAGCCAGTAAGCTTCGGCCGAAGTGAGAAACACTAGCTTTTTCAGGCAGAGTTCGATGACGACGGCGAACGCCAGGAGTTGTGCGGACCACGTGAGTACTTTTTCGGGCAGGAAGCGTTCGCGAGGCGTCAAATCTGCGAGCGTCCCTGGCCTCCGTCCGGCCATATAGCGAAGGACGATGATCAGGATGAAGATGCCAACGTAAATTCCGCCCATCGAAATGGATTACTTCTGAAAGCCGAAGTAATGGCTGGCGTTGCCGTAGCAGACGTCGGCGATCAGGCGTTCGTTCCAATCCTTACGGTCAGGGATGCGGCCAGATTCCACGTCCTGGCCGACGAGGTCGCACAGGATGCGGCGGAAGTATTCGTGGCGCGGGTAAGAGAGGAAGGAGCGCGAGTCGGTGATCATGCCGATGAAGCGGCTGAGCAGGCCGAGGTCGGATAGCGCGTTCATCTGGTCGCGCATGCCGCGTTCCTGGTCGAGGAACCACCAGCCGGAACCGTATTGAATCTTTCCCGGCGTGATGCCGTCCTGGAACGAGCCGGGGAGGCAGGCGAAGAGGGCGGTGTCGGCGGGGTTGAGGTTGTAGAGGATCGTCTTACCGAGGGCGTTCTCGCCTGAGAGTGTTCCGAACCAGCGGATGAGTCCGGGCCCCTGGCGGAAGTCGCCGATGGTGTCGCAACCGGCGTCGGAACCGAGGCGCTTGAGTAGCCCAAGGTTCGGGTCGCGGACGGCTCCGAGGTGG
>CAIRLQ010000118.1 GCA_903879465.1 uncultured Opitutia bacterium
ACCTCGCTTGATGAGTGGATTCGTGTCGATGGATTGAAGGCCCTGAAGGTCAAGCTCCGCGGCAATGACGCACCATGGGATTTTGAGCGCCTGAAGCGCATCGCGGCCATCGGCCTGCCGCTCGGGGTCGAACTCTTCACGGCCGACTTCAATTGCACGGTGATGGACCCAGCCTACGTGAACGGTGTCCTCGATCGCGTGAAGGCCGAACTACCTGAACTTTGGAAACGACTCAGTTACGTGGAACAGCCATTTCCGTATGAGTTGGAGGAGTATCCCATCGACGTCCATTCCGTGAGCCAACGCATGCCGCTGTTTCTCGATGAAAGTGCGCACGACTGGCGGCTCGTCCGTCTCGGTCGCGAACTGGGCTGGACGGGGGTGGCCCTTAAGACCTGCAAGACCCAGACCGGCGCGTTGCTCAGTCTCTGTTGGGCTCGCGCTCATGGCATGCAATTAATGGTGCAAGACCTGACTAACCCCATGATGGCCCAGATGACGCACATCTTGCTTGCCGCGCACGCCCCGACAATCGCCGGCGTGGAGACGAACGGGATGCAATTCTATCCTGCGGCCTCTGCCGCCGAAGCTAAAGTACACCCGGCGCTTTATTCCCGTCGGGCTGGTCTGGTGGATGGATCGAGTCTGCAGGGTGCGGGATTCGGTTACCGACTGGCTGAAATCCATCGCGAATTGCCGCCCGCCCGCCGTTCTGCGGGCCGTTGAGCCCCAATCGGCTTGCCTGCCGGGGAGGGGAGGGTTTGTTCAATTCATACCTACCCCTATGAATCTCCGTTCGTTACTCCTCTGCCTGCTGTCGCTCAGTGCGTTCGCCGCCGACGCCCCTAAGCGCAAGGTCCTCTTCTTCTCCAAGTCCTCGGGTTACGAGCACGATGTGATCTCCTATAAGAAAGGCCAGCCCAGCTTCGCCGAGAAGCAGCTCACTGAAATCGGCGCCGCCAATAACATCGAGTTCGTCTTCTCCAAGGACGGCTCTAAGTTCTCGCCCGCCTACCTCTCCCAGTTCGACACGGTGATGTTCTACACCACCGGCGACCTCTGCTCCGCAGGCACCGACACGAATCCCCCCATGACCATGGCCGGCAAGCAGGCCCTCTTCGATTTCGTGAAGTCCGGCAAGGGCTTCGTGGGTACGCATTCCGCGGCCGACACCTTCCATACGGATAACGAATCAGCCAAGGGTCCTGAGCGTTTCGCCAACCACGGCGACAAAGCCGACGCCTACGTCTGCTTCCTCGGAGCTGAATTCATCCGCCACGGCAAGCAGCAGGTCGGCACGAACAAGGTCATTGATAAGACCTTCCCGGGTTTCGAAAAGGTCGGCGACTCGTTCTCCTTCCAGGAAGAATGGTATACCCTCAAGGACTTCCGCCCCGAGATCCACGTCCTTACCGTCTTCAATGATCCAGCCCTCGAAGGCGACGACTACAAGCGCCCCGCTTACCCGAACTGCTGGGCCAAGAATGAAGGCAAGGGACGCGTCTTCTATACCGCCATGGGTCACCGCGAAGACGTTTGGACTAATCCGACTTTCCAGCAGATCTTGATCGGCGGCCTCAAGTGGGCCAATGGCGACGCCAAGGCTCCGGATATGTCCCCCAACCTCCTCAAGGTCGCCCCTGGCGCCATGACGAATCAGCCTTACACGGCGCCACCGGCACCGAAGGCCAAGAAGGCCGACGCCAAGAAATAAGTCCTCACGCAAGGCGGGCCGCAAAGCCCGCCTTG
>CAIRLQ010000119.1 GCA_903879465.1 uncultured Opitutia bacterium
AGGCACGAATACTAAGCGACATCTTTACTCGACCATGACCCGTTTCTTGCACGAGCATCTCCCACTCACTCCTATCGCCAAGTAATCTATTCATGAGCACCCCTTCTGACTCTTCTCCCCGCGCGCGTCTCGCTGCTGGCATTCCGTCTGTGCACAGCAGTATCTATTGGCGCATCGGCTTTTCGGTCGGCGACCAAGTCGTCCTCGTCGAACTCCCCAAGGGCAACGGCAGTGAAGCAACCCTCATCTTACGCGACATCGAGATGGGCCGGGCCCGTCAGTATGCGCGCGTTGATCAAGTGGCCTGTCCGGCGGACTTCGCTCCGGCCGGTGGCCTTTCGGGTGATCGTGAGACCGCGAATGCGCAGGCTGCGGCGGAGTGTCTCCGTCGGGCGGGCGTCAAGCAGGTCTATGGGGACCGCACCCTTCCGCTCATCTTCGTCGATTGCGCGCGCCAGGCGGGCATTACGGTCGAATGCGAACCCGACCGCTGGGTCAACGAGCGTCGGCAGAAGACCCCGGAAGAAATTGTGCACCTCCGCGAAGCCCAGCGCGTCACCGAAGGTGCTATCCAGCTCGCCTGCCGCCTCATTGCGCGTGCCTCGGCGCGCGCCGACGGCGTCCTCATGCATGAAGGCTCGCCCTTGACCTCGGAGCGCGTGCGCGCGGCCGTGGATCACTGGCTCTTGGACCAAGGCTATGTGAACCCCATGTCGATCATCGCCGGAGGCCCGGGTGCGTCGGACTGCCATTTCTACGGCTATGGCGAACTTCGGACTGGCCAGCCTGTCATCGTCGACATCTTCCCGCGCAACCGTGCCAGTAAGTATAATGGCGACTGCACCCGTACCGTCGTCCATGGCGATATCCCCGCGGAAGTCGTGCGCATGCATGCCGCTGTGCGGGCCGCCAAGGCCGCCGCTGAGAAAGTCATTAAAGTCGGTGCCACTGGTGAAGCCGTGCACCGCGCCACCATGGCGTCGATGATTGCTTCCGGCTATGCCTTTGGACTCCCCAAGGCGGATGCCCCGACCTCCTATTGTGCGATGACGCACGGGACCGGACACGGCATCGGCATCGACGTCCATGAACCCCCGTTGCTCGACATCAAAGGCCCCGCGCTCTTGCTCGGCGAAGCCCTGACCGTTGAGCCTGGCCTGTACCGTCAGGACCTTGGTGGCGTGCGGATTGAGGATATGGTCATCGTCACGCAGGACGGCTGCGAGAATTTGAACCATCTCCCGGACGGCTTGGATTGGAAGTAGGCGCGTGGCCTTAGGCCACGAGGGGACAAGGTGACATGGGGACACGTTGGCAAGGGGTTGTGTCGCCGCTTCGCGGCGTGGCATTGTTTGAGGTAGGGATAGCACTGCGTGCTATCCTAGGGGAATCGATGCCGCTAGGTTGGCACGCAGTGCCAACCCTACCCGAGGCAACTAGGGCAGCACGCGGTGCTGCCCCTACCCGATGCAGTTGAACCCGGGGCAGCTAGGTCGTGACGCCGTCCCGACCCTACCAGGTACATGATGGCGGGAGGGTGACTTTTGTGCTTCGGACGTTTGGCGGCTGAGGATAGGTGCCTATCTTGGGCTGATTTCGCGTTTAGGTTGGGGGGGCAGCGAGGCCGGTCCAGAAATCGAGATGGTCACGATCTGCCCAAGGGCTAGGTTGCCGCATGCCGAAAAAAAACCTCTTTGCGTTCATAAAATGGTCGGCAAAAGTTTTGGTTCTACTGTTGGTCGCCGTTGTCGCTGGGGTGGGGTTTCGTTATTGCCTGATCCAATCCAACGGCAATCTGCACACCGTGGAATCCGGCCTGGTGTATCGCTCTGCGCAACTATCGGAGGAGGAGTTTACCCGCCAAGTTAAGAAGCTGGGCATCCGTAGCGTCATCAACCTCCGCGGCGAGAACCTGGGCGAGGATTGGTATGAGGCCGAGGTCAAGGCCGCGAAAAACTTGGACGTTACCTTGATTAACTATCGGATGAGCGCGCAGGTTCGCTTGACGGTGGAGCAGATGCGGGAACTGGTCCTAGTGATGAAGGGGGCCCCTAAGCCAATGTTGATTCATTGCCGGGCGGGCGCGGACCGTACGGGTTTGGCGTCGGCCTTGTATTGCCTCGAGGAAGGCATGCCACCGAGTTTCATACACTTGCAGCTGTCCACCAGCTTAGGGCATTGCCCCTATCTTTTTAGCAAGTCTATCGCGATGGACCATAGTTTAGCACACTATATGCAGGTTAAGTCTACGCATCCAGCGGCAGAGGAAGTCGGCGTTTCGCGCTAAGGACGGGTGCGGATCCTGGATCGACATATTCTCCGCGAGTGCGGGCTCGCGTCGGCCTTAGCGACGGCTGCCTTTTTGTTCGTGCTGGTGGCTGGGAATATCCTACAGCAGGTCGTCGGGGCGGTGGCCGCGGGTCGGGTGGATCCATGGCAAGCACTCCAACTGGTCGGGCTCTTATTTCCGACGGTCATTCCCTACGCGCTACCCATGGGCGTTTTGACGGGTATCCTGATGACCTTTGGGCGAATGGGGGCGGAAGGCGAGATCACTGCGATGAAGTCAGCCGGCCTGAGCCTTTGGCGGGTAGCCTTGCCGTTGTGGTTGGCTTTGGGGTTAATCTTGCCCTTGTGCTTATGGTTGAGCCTCGATGCCGGCCCGACTTCGGAGGCGCGCTTCCAGGAGATCGTCGTGGGCTCGGCCACCCGCAATCCCGCCGCCGTCATCGTGCCCGGCAAACTAAACCAGCAGTTCAAGGGCTTGCTCATTAAGGCTGGCGACAAGGACGGAGACGTCCTGAAGGATTTCTGGTTATGGCAGGTGGATGCGCAAGGGTCCGTTTACGAGTCGCTGTATGCCAGTGAGGCGAGACTCATAGCGACCTTTGACACCAAGGGTGCCCCGATCTTACGCGTGACCCTGAAGGAGCCGCGGGTGACGAGGCACGATTGGGTGCCACGGCCGGATGCGAAATCGGCGGCGCATTCCTTGGCGATGGGGACCGTCTTGGAGTTTCCGCGGGAAGATTCTAGTAAGGTCGCATTTGTGAAGCGCCTTCGGATGATGACCGCGGGTGACCTTTGGCAGGCGATGGAGACAGGCTGGCAAGTGACACCGAACGCCACGGAGGCTGAGCGGGCGAAGGAGCGGACCGTATTAAAGACCCAATTGATGTTCCGGGTGGCCACGGCCGTCTCCGTGCTCTCGTTAGCTCTTTTAGCGGTGCCCTTGGCCGTCTCGGTGGGCCGATCAGAAGTGAATGTGAATGCTGCTTTAGCCTTAGCGGTCTCGCTGGGTTATTATGTGCTCACCTCGGCGGCCAGTTGGGTGAAGACGCCGAGCTTCCATCCCGAAGTCTTGGTGCTATTACCTAATCTAGTCTTGATTGGGATCGCCGTG
>CAIRLQ010000120.1 GCA_903879465.1 uncultured Opitutia bacterium
CAGCTTGCCTGGGGTGTTCGGGTTTTCCTTCACGAACTCATCGGTCTTGGCGGTCGTGCGGTTGTATACGGAGATCGCGAAGCAGTGGTCGGCGATGTTGAGGGCGAGGTTCTGACCCATAACGGCCAGACCGATGAGACCAATGTCGGATTGCATAAGAGGCCCCAATGCGAACCCCGGGGGGCAGGCATGGCAAACAAGAAAAGCCGTGTTTTCTGTAAGGTATCGGCTAGTTTCGGTATCCCCACCCCCAGCATCGTGATGCTTCGCCTCGCCCTCTTGCTCCTCATGGCGCCACCGGCCTTCTCGGCTGAGGCTCAGGCCGATGCTATCAAGTATGCCGCCGAGATCGTCCGTCGAAATGGCGGTGAAGAACGGCTACTGAAGGTCTTTCGTTTGGAAGAAACATTCAGCTTAAATGGCGGCAAGAAGACCACCGACCGCACCTCGCTTCTCCAGCCTCCGGCACTTTGGTATGTCGGGCGGACCGAACGCGTCTCCGATTCGGGCAAGGGTTCGGTCTGCCAGGATGTCTGGATGTGGACGCTAGGGCCCTTGGTCGATTCGAAGACCAAGCTGACCGCTGCCGCCGACGCCATGGTCTCGGGCCGCAACGCCCACGCCTTGAAAGTAAGCGGGAGCATCGAACCTGCCATCGTCGCATATTTCGATGCGGAGACCTATGGCCTGGTTCGGATCGATTGGAAAGGCCAACAGTTCGTTTTCTCTGACCCGAAGGTGTTCGATGGAGCCACGCTGCCCACGCACTGTATTTTATATGGTAAGGATGGCAAAGAGCGGATGCGCACCGATTTGCGGGCGATCTCACGGCTCGCGCAGCTACCCGAAGGCCTACCGGCTGCGAAGTGAAGGCGGAGCGGCCGGGCTTTGACCTCGCCAGAACAAAGGAGCCGCTTTTGATGGTTGCTGTTATGTCCCAACTCGTCGGCAAGCGCATCACCCTCGGGGTCACCGGTTCGATTGCAGCCTATAAGGCCGCCGACCTTGTCTCCCAATTGGTCAAGTATGGTGCCGAGGTCCAAGTGGTGATGACCAAGGGTGCCACGCAGTTTATCACGCCGACGACCTTGCAGGTGCTTTCCCGCCGCCCGGTCGGTATTGATATCTGGGCCGAAGGGACAAATTCCGTGCCGAGCCATATCGAGATTGCCGATACGACCGATCTGCTGCTCGTCGCCCCGTTGACGGCGAACGTGATGGCGGAGTTCGCCCATGGATTAGCCCCTGATCTCCTGACGAGCATCTACCTCGCCACCCGCGGCCCGGTCCTCCTTTGCCCAGCGATGAACGGCAAGATGTACGAGCATCCGGCTACACAGGCTAATTTAAAGACGCTGCGATCGCGCGGTCACGCCATCGTCGAACCAGCCGAAGGCATGCTCGCCTGCGGCTACGAAGGTCTCGGCAAACTCGCGCCGGTCGATGAGATTGTCAGCCGCGTGCTTTCGATCTTGGGCTGAGCCCGATGGACTCCCGTGCCCTTCGCCAGCGACTCGAGGCTTCGGCGAAGGCGTTGGGCTTCGACGCGTTCGGCGTCGCACCAGTCGAGGTCGACGTCCGGGCTGATTATTTTAAGAAGTGGATCGCCGACGGCATGCATGGCGACATGGCCTGGCTGGCCCGGAATCCCGAACGACGCACCGACGCCCGTAAGGTTTTACCCGAAGCCCGTAGTTTCGTCGTCGTCGGGCTGAATTACTATCAGCCGCATCCACCCGCTGACTATCGCATCGCGAAATACGCGCTCGGGGCCGATTACCACGATGTGATGATCGACCGCCTTGAGCAGCTTTGTGGAGAGATGCAGGCGCTCGGCGGCGAGCAGAAGCCGTATGTCGACACTGGTCCGGTGCTCGAGAAGCCCGTCGCCGCCGCCGCTGGTCTCGGCTGGCAGGGCAAGAGTACCATCCTGATTCATCGCGGCGCGGGGACATGGCTTTTCCTTGGAGTGATTCTCACCACATTGGATCTGGAGGCAGCGACCACGAAGGAGCCAGACCGCTGCGGTTCGTGCACGCGCTGTATCGATGCCTGTCCGACGGCCGCCATCATCGCCCCCTATAAGATGGATGCACGCAAGTGTCTCGCCTACCTGACCATCGAGCACAAGGGCGCTATCCCAGTCGAATATCGCGAAGCGCTCGGAGATCGCGTCTTTGGTTGTGATGACTGCCTCGATGTCTGCCCCTGGAACAAGTGGGCCGTCGCCACCCGCGAGGCTCATTTTGCGCCGCGGCCGCATCCGCCGCTCCGCGAGACGCTCGCCTGGACCGATGAGCAGTTCCTGACACACTTTAAAGGGACGCCGGTTGAGCGCCTGGGGTTGCATCGTTGGTGGCGGAACGCGTTGACGGTCCTTGGTAACATCGGCACGCCGGCCGACCTTCCTGCCGTCGCGGCTCATCTCGCCCATGCCGATCCGATGGTCGCCGAGCATGCTGCTTGGGCGGCCAATCGTCTGCGGGGCCGCTGAACCTACGGGTTGCTTCGGCGACCAGGGTTGTCCTAATTGGATGCCGTGACTCTTGCCCAAGCCTATTACGCCCTCACCGCGGTTTTCCTGCTCGCTGGCTATCTGGTCTTAGCGGATTCCCCTTTGCTGCGCTCTTTCCGGCGTTCGAAGACGGCCACCGTCATCCTCACGCTTCTGGCGGTCGCTTGGTTTGGATGGTGGTTGCAGAACATCCCCGAAGCAGACCTCGCCGGCCTGCCGCGCCTGCCCGTGCTGATCGTCTTCATCGGCGCTGGCCTTGCCGCATTTCTTTACATGCCAGACTTCCTGTCGGTGCGCTCACTGGGCGTGCTGATGATTTTCCTCGCCCGTCATGCGCTGGACGCCGGCTATCGGCAACTGCCGCACAGCCTGCTCGATGCTTCAGCGAGTTACGGCGTGTTGGTGCTATTCGGTTTCTGGTGGGCATGTTCGCCGCCGGTATTCAATCGCCAGTGTGATTGGGTGATGGCTACCTCTGGCCGACGCCGTGCCGTCGGCGGATTACTGGCCATGCTGGGTCTCGCGTGCGCTGTCCAGTCGTTACGCCTGCCGTGAGCCGCGCCTTGCTCATCGTCGTCTCGGGTCCGGCCGGAAGCGGCAAGACGACTTTGTGTTCCCGTCTGACGGAAGCCTTTCCACAGGCAATTCGTCGGGTCATCACCTGCACCACGCGCGTCCCGCGGCCGGGCGAAGTCGACGGGGTCGATTACCATTTCCTGACCCGTGAAAGTTTTGAACGGCAGATTAGCGCCGGCGTCTTCCTCGAGCATGCCGTGGTGCACGGCAACCTTTACGGCCCGCGCTCGGCGGATGTCGCCGCGCACCTTGACGCTGGCTACGACGCATTATTGAACGTCGACGTTCAGGGCGCCGCGACCATTCGCGCCAAGGGCGAGGCCGACGCCCGTCTGGCCGCCGCCTTGGTGACGGTCTTTATTCGGGTGAGCGACCCGGTCGAACTACGCCGTCGCCTCGCCGGACGCGGAACCGACCCGGCCGACGAGATTGATCGCCGCGTGGCCACGGCTTCCTCAGAGCTTCTGCATGCGGGCGAATACCAGCACGTGATCGAAAGCGGCACCCGGGAGGCTGATTTCACGGCGCTCGAAACCATTTATCGTTCTGAGAAGCGACAGCACCCATGATGGAAAAGAGTGATATCGCGGGCGTCCTCGACGAGATTGCCACCTTCATGGAACTGACGGGAGAGAACCCGTTCAAGATCCGCGCTTATTCTGCGGGCGCGCGCATCCTCGAGAACATGACGGAAGATCTCGGCGAGCTCATCGACAGCGGTAAGTTGGCCGACATCCCGGGTCTCGGTGAGGCATTGGTCGACAAGATTACGACCCTTCGCCGCGACGGCGTGTTGCCCTTTCATCAAAAGCTCAAGGCTTCCATTCCCGCCGGACTTCTGGAGGTGATGCAGATTCCAGGTCTTGGGCCGAAGAAGGTCCGCGCCCTCTGGACGCAGTTGGCCGTGGAGGATTTAGCCAAGCTGAAGCAGGTATGTGAGTCCGGTGCGGTCGCTGAGCTCAAGGGTTTCGGCGCGAAGACCCAGGAGAAAATTTTGGAGGGTATCAAGAACCGCGTCGCCTATGCCCAGCGTCACCGTTGGTACGAAGCCGCCGCCGTCGCCGAACCGATCCTCGCTGGCCTACGCGCCTTGCCACAGGTCCACTTGGCTGAATCCGCGGGATCGCTCCGCCGCTCACGTGAAACCGTCGGCGACCTCGATTTCCTCGTGGCCTCATCGGAGCCCAAGCCGATCATGGATTGGTTCGTCGCCTATCCTGGCGTCAAGGAAGTCACCGCCCACGGCGAGACGAAGTCCAGCGTCCGCTTTGAGAACGGCTTGCAGGCCGATCTTCGCGTCGTGCCCGCGGAGCAGTTCTATTTTGCGCTCCACCACTTCACCGGTTCCAAGGAGCATAATGTCGCGATGCGGCAGCGCGCACTCGGCCGCGGGCTTAGTATGAGCGAGTGGGGCTTCAAGTCTATCGACGAGAAGACGCCGGCACCAGGCGCCGCGAACGAAGCCGAGGTTTTCCAGGCACTCGGGCTTCCTTGGATTCCGCCGGAACTCCGCGAAGGCAACGGCGAGATTGATGCCGCCGAGGCCGGCAAACTACCAAAGCTCGTCCAACTCGCCGATCTGCGTGGCGTATTTCATAATCACACCACCGAATCCGACGGGGACCATACCCTCGATCAGATGGCGGCCGCGGCCGAAGTCCACGGCTGGGAATACCTCGGTATCTCCGACCACTCGAAGTCCAGCTTCCAGGCCGGCGGGCTCGACGAGGCTCGCCTGCAAAAGCAGATCGAGGATATCGCGAAACTTAATGCCGCGAAGAAGTATCGCGTGCGCGTGCTTAGCGGTAGCGAAGTCGACATCCTGAAGGACGGAACGCTCGATTTCACCGACGAGTTGCTCGGCCGGCTGGATTTCGTCGTGGCCTCGGTGCACAACCTTTTCACGTTGGATCGCGAAGCTCAGACAGCGCGCATCATCAAGGCCATTGAGAACGAGCACGTCGACATGATTGGCCACCTCACGGGCCGGCTGCTCAATAAGCGTGAGCCCTACGACGTCGACATCGCCAAGGTTATCGACGCGGCGGCGGCGAACGAGACGATCATCGAGTTGAACGCTAACCCCTGGCGCCTTGACCTCGACTGGCGTTGGTGGCGTCGCGCCTCCGAGAAGGGCGTGCTCTGCTCGATTAATCCCGATGCGCACCATATCGATCATCTGGCTTTTGCCGCACACGGCGTGCGAATCGCCCGCAAGGGTTGGCTGACTCCGGAGCAGGTACTCAACACGCGTCCGCTACCGGAAGTGCTCACCTGGCTCGGTCGCTAAGGCCTCCTTACGGCTCGCCCTCGGCGGCGGGGCCGTCCTATGGTGCCGTATGCTGCATGATAAGCGCCGCCTGCTCCTAATCGCCGGACCCTGCTCGCTCGAATCCGAGGACAACTGCCGCACGGTCGCCAAGGAGCTCAAGGCCCTGGCGGTCCGCCACCCGGAGTTGAATATTATTTTCAAAGGATCTTACGACAAAGCCAACCGCACCTCGCTCGGCGGCGACCGTGGTCCGGGGATGAAGGCCGGCCTTGATCTCCTCGCGATGGTGAAGAAGGACTATGGCTTCAACGTGCTCACCGATATCCACGGACCCGAGCAGTGTGAAACCGTCGGCAAGGTCGTCGATGTGTTGCAGATTCCGGCCTTCATGTGCCGCCAAACGGATCTGCTCGTGGCCGCCGCTCAGACGGGTAAGGTCGTCAACGTGAAGAAAGGGCAGTTCCTCTCTCCGTTCGAGATGCGCTTCGTTGTCGATAAGCTCGAAGGCGCGAAGGCCGCTGAAATCTGGCAGACGGATCGCGGAACCACATTCGGCTATCAGAACCTCGTCGTCGACATGCGCTCGTTCCCCATCATGGCAGGCTTCGGCCACCCAACAATCATGGACGCTACGCACGCGGTCCAATTGCCCGGTGCGGCCGGCGGCTCTTCCGGCGGTCAACGTGAATATGTACCGGTGCTCGCCAAGGCGGCGCTCGCTGCCGGTGCCGACGGATTGTTCATGGAGACGCATCCGGATCCGAAGAAGGCTATCTCCGACGGCCCCTCGCAAGTTCCGCTCGCGGAATTCCCGGCGCTCGTCGAAGCCTGCTTGCGCGTCTGGAAAGCGGTTCGCGCTTAACCAGCTAATTGTGTAATCGCGGCCCAGTCGGGCTTGCCGCTGGCATTCGTCGGTATGCTGGGGACGAACACGTACCGACGCGGACGGGCCGCGGGCTCGAGAGCCTCGCACGCCTGGCGCAGCGCGGTTTCGGTACTCGCCGGCCCGATGACGCAGGCCGTCACGACTTCGCCCCAACGCTCGTCGAGCATACCAAGTACAAGCGCTTCCTTGATCAGCCCTGATGAGAGCAGCGTATGCTCAACGCGCGCGGGGTCAACTTTCTCGCCGCCGGTGATGATGACACGGTCCGCGCGGCCGAAAATTTTAACGGCACCGTCCGCGGCGACGTCGCCCCGATCGCCGCTCGTCCAAGGGCTGCCGATGGGTCCGTCGGGCCATAGACCAAGACCGAGTGCGGCCGTTGCGATCGTGATGACGCCTTCGGGATTCGTCGCCAAGCGCACGCCGGGAAGGGGAGTCCCGCGGACTTCACCGCCGGACCAGATTTGCTCTGGGGGGCAGAGTGCGCAGGCTGCCGCGGTCTCCGTCGATCCGTAAGTCAGGAACACCGGCAGCCGCCGCGCACGAATAAGTTCAAGCAAAGGCATCGGAATAGCTGATCCGCCGAGCAGAATGACATCGAACGGATGCAACCATGTTTCTCCGTCCGCATGATCCAGCAGTCGCGAAAGCTGAGCGGGCACCAGCGAGATGATTTTAGTGCCGTCGGCGGGCAGCGAGACGGAGGGCAGGGTCGCCTCCAGATTAAAACGGCCATCGATTACTTGATGTTGACCGCCCGTCGCGCGTGCGCGGATGGCGGGCATCAATCCGCTAACATGCCACGGCGGCGTACAGGTCACGCCGTGTAGTTTGGGGCTCAGGCCGCGCGCGATGAGTGCATCGCGGAGCCCGAAAGCGGCCGCCTGCAGGGTCTCCCGCGAGTGAATTACAAACTTCACTTTCCCGCCGGTGCCGCCGGTAGGAATCATCAGGCGGCCTCGCCAGTTGAGGGGCCAGTCGCAGGTACCCAAGCCCCGCGGCTCCAGACTGATTCCTTTTACGATGGTCCCGCGGGGAAGCTGGCGAGCGGCTTCAGCGAGTTCGGTTCCCGCCCAGCGCGGGTTGCCGAGAAACACAGGTAAGCCGGCGTCATGAGCTAGCAGGACTTCTTGCAGGTAGGCCTGCGCGTCCGGATGGAAGATCGCCACGGCGCTCATGCCATTTCATTCCAAAGCTCTTGCCAGCGGATATTGAGCAAGCCGCGCGCGACTGGTCCGGCTGCATGGCGATCACGGCCGTCCATTTCAAAGCGACCGAGCGTATCGAACCCGATGGCGCAAGCGTGCGGATCCTGAGCGGCGAGCCACAGGGCGGCTTGGCGGCCGAAGGCGGTTTCGAAAGAAGACGAGTAAATCACCGGACCGCTGCGGGCACGGCGCCAGCGGAGCACTTCATCCCAGTCGCCGGCGAGGCATGGTTTCACGACGACAGGCCCCGGCCATTCAATGCCTTGCGGCGTCAGGAAAGATTCATCGAGCGCGATTTTCTCAGGTCCGAGCGAAGCGTAGCCCGGGTGGCCGGGCGGCAGCGGTTGCTCCAGAAACTCCATGTTAGGCAAGTTGCGCACCAGGCCGGCCCAAGCACGGGCCTGCTCAAGATTGAGGGAGCCGTTGGCGTCGAGACGGAAGCGAAGCGTCGGAGCGCATTGGCCGAGTAAGTCCAGCAACGGACCACTGTCCGTATCGCCAAGAATCTTGAGCTTGATCGTGTGATACCCCTGGGACGCCTTTTCGGCGACGCCCTCCGCGGTCGGCGAGGTCGCGAGCCCAGCGCAGGGCAACGAGCCTGCGAAGGACTCGATTTCACTCCAGTGCTGGCAGGAAGAAAGCGCTGCGCTCAGGCAAGGCAGACTGCTCCGCGAGGCGGCGATCGTGGCTTGGAGGCGGGAGAGGCTGCCTTGAGCAGAGCGCAGCGCTTCCACGACCTGGTCACAGTTCTCAGTTTGGAAGCCCGGCCAAGGTGCGGCTTCGCCGTAGCCGACGCCTTGGTCATCCTCTGTGCGGAGCAGGACGCGATCAACTGCCTCCACCGTGCCGTGGCCGGTGGTGATGGGTTGCCGGAACCTTCGGCGCACCCTCAGAAAGTCGATTTTACCACTGTTCATCCCGGTGATGGTCTCCAATTGCAGCCAAGTCGCAAAATCAATTTGCCAGCCCAGAGGGGGGTGCCTAACACCCTTTGGGGAAACCGACCACTCATGGCCTCCTCGAAATCAAAGGGGCGCGTTTCCCTAGACGAACGCTTTTACCTCGCCGCCGACGCGTTCTTTCCCGCGAACGCTGGGCTGGGGCTAACTTACGACGACGTCTCCCTGGCCACCCGCTATTCCGAAGTCCTCCCGCGGATGACGCGGCTCGATTCTGCCCTTTCCGACGCCTTACCGCTTTCCTTACCGATCGTCTCATCCGACATGGATACGGTGACCGAACATCGCATGGCCATCGCAATGGCGCTCAACGGAGGTCTTGGTCTCCTGCATTACAACATGTCCGAAGCGGAGCAGGTCGCCGAAGTCCGCCGGGTGAAGAATCATATTCACGGCATGATCGGCGACCCCGCCGTCGTGTCGCCCGAAGATACGATCTCCCAGGTCCTCGCCCGCATCGAGCGCGATGGCCTTGCCTTCAGCACCTTCCCGGTGACCGCCCCCGATGGTACGCTCCTCGGCTTGCTTCCCGGCAGCGCCGTCAAGGAACGCCACGGCCAACGTAAGGTCGTCGCGGTCATGATTCCCCGAGACAAGGTTTTCACCGTCGTGGAGAAAGACCTTGGAAAGGACCCGATCGCCACCGCCGACCGCAAGTTCTCCGACCATGTCGGGCAGAACAAGCTATTGGTGGTCGACTCGAAGAACCGCCTCCGCGGCCTGTTCACGCTGAGCGACATCGAGCGAATCTCGGAAGAATCCCGTGCTCACGTCCGCCCGACCCGTGATAGCGATTTCCGTCTACGCGTCGGCGTCGCGGTCTCGGTGCCGCGCACGGCCGACGGAGAAATCGACCGCGCCCGCTTCCTGGCGCACGCCTCCGCCCTCGTCAATGAAGGCGCGGATGCGATCGCGATTTCGACGGCGCACGGCCACACGAAGGGCGTCGGCGATGCGCTGCGTCTTCTCCGCAAGGCGCACCGGGAACTTACACTCATCGCCGGTAACGTCACCAGCGGAGAGGGCGTCGAATTCCTCGCCGCCGCCGGAGCGGACACCGTCAAGATCGGTCAGGGCCCTGGTTCGATCTGTACCACGCGCATCGTCGCTGGCGTCGGCATCCCGCAGCTAACGGCCCTCTATGTTGCCTCCCGCGCCGCCGCCAAGAAAGGCGTCCGCATCCTCGCCGACGGCGGTATCACGAAGAGCGGCGACATCGTCAAGGCGCTCACGCTCGCCGACGCCGTCATCTTAGGAGGCCTATTGGCCGGTAGTCGTGAGGCCCCGGGTAAGCTGATGGAAATCAACGGTAAGACTTATAAAGAATATCGCGGTATGGGTTCGCATGAAGCTATGCGCAAGGGTTCGGCCGCACGTTACGGCCATTCTTCCAGTGGTAAGTTCAACAAGGTCGCCGCGGAAGGCATCGAAGCGCTGAAGGAAGTCTCGGGCACCGTTGACCAGGTTCTCGGTACGCTGGCCGGCGGCGTGCAGAGCGGCCTCGGTTATCTTGGCGCCCAGAATCTCGCCGAGCACCGACAGCGAGCTCGTTACATTCGCGTCACCCCGGCCGGGCAGCGTGAAGCCGCCCCGCACGACGTGATTGAAATCAAAGCCGGCTCCTGATCATCACCATGTCCTCCCTTCTTCGCGCGATAATTCTTTTCATTGGTGGTGTCATCGTCGGAGCCGCTGCGGTCTTACTGATTGCCCCGGGATTCACAGTCGTCGTGACCCGCGCGCCTTCGGAGCAGAAGGCGATGGTCGCTAGCGCGCCTGCACTCGTACCCCCGCTCGTAGCTGTGCGAGGGCCTTCATCAGCGCCGGCGGTGGTGGCTGAAGTGAAGCCCGCCGCTGGACCTGTTAAGGCGGAGCCGCCGGTCAAAGTGGAAGTGGCCCAGCCCGCCCTTGATTTCAAGGCGATCTCCGAACACTTCATTTTCTGGCCGAAGTCAGTGACGGTGACGACCGCAACGACTGTGCAGCTGGCCGAAGACGGGAAGAAGACGGGCGAACTGGCCTTGGCTGTAGGCACGGTGCTGTCTCTCTCAAAAGTTCTCGCTGACGGGCAGCTCGAGGCCCGCGCGCGGGGGGCCAAGTTTGAAATTAACAGCATCGCGACGGACTTCGACGGCGCTTTGCGCAATCGCGTCGCCGAACTGAAAGAAAAAGGTTCCTCGTTCGCCGCCCCGTATCTTGCTGAAGCGATGCCTGCGGCCACGGCTCCGGCCGTTGCAACGGCTGCGGTCCCTGCGACGGCTGCGGTCCCTGCGACGGACGGCGCGGTTTCCGCGGCTACTCCCGCCAGCCCCAAAGCCCCTCTGACGCTCGAAGACAAGGTCAACACTCTCTTCGGCCGCAAGTCTGAGCCCAAGGTTGAAGTAAAGACCGAGCCCGCCGCTCCGACTGCCGGGCCGGCGCCGGCTGCCGCGACTGCTCCCGCCGCCGCCGTTGCGCCCGCAACCACCGGCGACATGAAAGCCGAGAAGTCTCAGGATTTGGATCGTAAGGTGAATCAGCTCTTTAAGAAGGACGCCGCCAAGTGAAGTCCGCCAAGATTTTCTCCTGGAACGTGAATGGAGTCCGCTCCGCCCTTGGCAAGGGGCTCGCCGACTTCATCGCCACGGCCGACCCAGACGTGCTCTGCCTGCAGGAGACCAAGTGCGAGACCGCGGTGGCTTCCACGCTCGGCCTATCCTTTTCTCACCAGTTCTGGCACGAAGCCGAGAAGAAGGGCTACTCCGGCACCGCCGTGCTTTCCAAGACGGCCCCGCTCAATATCGCCACGGATTTCCCGGGCGACCATCCGGCAGAAGGGCGCATCGTCACCGCCGAGTTTAAGGGCGTCTTTGTCGTCAGCGCCTACGTCCCGAATTCTCAACGCGAACTCGAGCGCCTGGACTATCGGCTCCAGTGGGACGCGGACTTCCACAAATACCTTGCCCGCCTCGCCAAGCAGAAGCCCGTCGTAGTCTGCGGCGATTTAAACGTCGCTCATGCGGAGATCGACCTCGCCAACCCGTCGACGAACCGCCGTAACGCGGGCTTTACGGACGAAGAGCGTGAATCCTTCAGCCTGCTACTTTCAAAACATGGCTTCACCGACACGTTCCGCGCGCAGCATCCCGAGCTAGCGAAACGTTATAGCTGGTGGAGTTATCGCCCGGGCATCCGCGCTCGGAATATCGGGTGGCGCTTAGATTACTGCCTGACGTCCGACGGATTGAAGTATTCCCAGCCCGACATCCACGACAAGGTCACCGGGTCGGATCATTGCCCCGTGTCGGTCCAGATTCAGGCCGAACTTTAAGCCGCGCCTGGTTGCTCGCCGGTCAATCGGCGCACCCACGGCACCATGAGAATCAGCAGTAGAGTCAGGCCGCCAACGAGCAGGGCCTGCTGCCCGAAGAAATGGGCGAGGGCCTGCGGGTCCTTGGCGTTGAATTCGCCGGCGACCACGCCTGCGAGTTTGTTGCCGAGCGCCGTTCCGAGGAACCAGACTCCCATGACGAGGCCGGTGAGTTTCGCGGGGGCTAGTTTCGTCATTGCGCTGAGGCCGACCGGGCTGAGGCAAAGCTCGCCGAGCGTCTGGAGGAAGTAGACGGCAATCAGCCACCAGGGGCTGACTTTACCTTCGGCCGTGAGTTTCGCCGCGGGAACAAGGAGGGCGAACGAGAGGCCGAGTAGCGCCAGCCCCCAGACAAACTTCATGGGAATCGATGGCTGCCGCACGTGCAGCTTCACCCACATCCACGCAAATAGCGGCGCCAGGGCCAGGATGAAGAGTGAGTTTACCGACTGGAACCACGACGACGGGAAGGCGTAACCGAACAGCTCGTTGTGCGTGAGATCATCGGCGAATAGGGTGAGCGTCGAGCCGGCTTGCTCAAAGACGGCCCAGAAGAGAATCGCACAGATGAAGAATACGAGGATCGCTGCGATGCGTCGGCTGTCAGGGTCGCGCTGAAATAAACCAAAATAAATCACCCCAGCGACTGGCAAGGCGTAGACGACCAAATTGATCCAAGTGTAGTAGTCCGAGGCGATCATGACGCCCAGTAATCCGATTGTTCCCAGTGCGATGAGCACGAGTCGTCCCCACGGACGAGGGGTGGTCCTTTCGGGAGCATGGCCAATGTGCGACAGCCAATGCGAGTGGCGTAGGTAAACAATCATGCCGAAGGTCATGCCAACCCCCGCCGCCCCAAAGCCCCAGTGCCAGCTATGCAGCGGATTGAATCCCCAATTCAGCAGCAGTGTCTTGAAAGATTCATCTTGGGCCAGCCAGCCGACGACCAGCGGCGAGGCGAAAGCTCCCAGATTGATACCCATGTAGAAGAGCGAGAAGCCGGCATCGCGACGCGTGTCGCCGTGCGAATAGAGCCCACCGACGAGCGTGCTGATACTTGGCTTCAGGAGGCCGGTGCCGAGTGCCACTAAGGCGAGGCCAGCATAAAAAGACGGGATGGAATTGAAGGCCAAGGCGTAGTGCCCAGCGGTGATAATTATTCCGCCGACGAGGACGGCCCGGCGGGCGCCGATGAAATTATCCGCAAGGTAGCCCCCCAGGATGCAGACCATGTAGCTCGCCATGGTGTAATTACCGTAGATTTGAGCGGCGACTTTCTGATCCCAGCCGAGGCCGCCAAGGGCCAGCGGGGCGATCATGAAAAGTAAGAGGATGGCCCGCATTCCATAATAGGAGAAGCGCTCCCACATCTCGGCGTAGAAGAGCATGCTCAACCCCTTCGGGTGGCCGGCGATGCCGCCATGGTCACGCTCCGTGTGCCGGGCGGGGGATTCGACCCCGGGGGTGATTTCGTGCATCGGTAGGGGGTTATAAGCAGCCTGGCGGGGAAGGGGGAGTCGGGAATGCAGATTGGCCTTAAGAGGAGGGTCGGCGTTGACAACGTTAGGCCAAGGGCTACTTTTGAGACTCATTCTCAACTGGCGTGACCCCGCTATCCCAACTTCTGCCCGGCCAATTCGGGAAGCTGGCTTCGCTCAATCCCGAGCGCGGGGTGGATCAGCGTTTGATGGCCTTAGGCCTGCTCCCTGGGATGGTGCTGAAGCTAGTTCGCAAGGCTCCTTTAGGTGATCCGCTGGCTATCGAGTTCGGCGGACAGGTCGTAAGCCTCCGCCTCGCTGAGGCCGAGAACCTCATTGTGGACGTCTCAGCCGATTGTCCCATCCAACGCCCTATAACCCCGTGAGCGAACCCGACCCAGGCCGCTTGGTCGCGCTGGTCGGTAATCCCAATACCGGCAAGTCGACCCTCTTCAACGCTCTCACGGGATTGCGTCAGCGGGTCGGCAATTACCCGGGCGTCACGGTCGCGCGCAAGTCCGGCACCTGCGACTTGGGCGACGGCCAGAAGGTCGAGCTCGTCGACCTCCCCGGACTCTACTCGCTCGCGGCCGCTTCGCCCGACGAACAGGTCGTCATCGACGCGCTATCGGGTAACATTGCCGGCGATCGCCGTCCGGACGCCGTCGTGCTGGTCGTCGATTCCACGAACCTGCTCCGCAATCTCTTCCTCGCTTCGCAGGTTGCCGAGCTCGGTCGTCCGGTGGTCATCGTGCTCAACCAGGCCGACGTCGCCAAGGAGCAAGGCCTTCGCATCGATACCGAGTTGCTTTCCCGTCGCCTCGGCGGCGTGCCTGTCGTGATGTCGTCTGCTTGGAAAGGCGAAGGCATCCTCGACGTGCGTCGGGCAATCGCGAGCGCGGTGGCCAAGCAGACGCCGATGAAGCGCGTCGCCTGGCCGATCAACATCGGCGTGGCGCTCGTCGACGTCGCCTCGTCGGCCGCTGCCGACACGGGCAAGCAGGTCTCCGAAGCCGACGCGCAGCGCCTGCTCTTCGACACGAATCCATCCACTGCCGACCGTCTGGGCTGGACCCTCGCCCAGCGGGACAAGACCTTGCGCTCCGCCCGTGATCGCGTCCGCAATTCCGGCTACAACCCGATGGCCGCCGAACCGCTCGTGCATTACGCCCACCTGCGCATCCTCCTCGAAGGTGTGGTGACCGAGGGTGCGGGTAAGGCCGGACGCAGTGCCGCCGTCGACCGTCTGCTGCTCCATCGCATCCTCGGCCCCGTTCTGTTCCTGGGCATCATGCTCGGTTTCTTCGGCTCCGTCTTCTGGCTGGCGAAGTTTCCCATGGCGTGGATTCAGTCCGGGGTCGATTGGACGAAGGCCGTCGTCGCGCCGCCCTTGGATGCCTATCCGATGCTCCAAAGCCTGCTGGCGGACGGCATTATCGGCGGCGTCGGGGCCTTCCTGGTTTTCCTGCCGCAGATCCTGATCCTCTTCCTTTTCATCGGTATCCTCGAAGACAGCGGCTACATGGCGCGCGCTGCGTTCATTATGGACCGCCTGTTCAGTTGGTGTGGCCTCAATGGTAAGAGCTTCGTTCCATTACTCTCCGGTTTTGCCTGCGCGATCCCTAGTCTTCTTTCCACGCGAACCATTGAAGACCCCAAGGCCCGCCTCGCGACGGCTTTCGTGGTACCGTTCATGAGCTGCTCGGCGCGCTTCCCGATTTACGCGTTGATGTGCGCGGCCTTCATCGGCCCGCTTTATGGCCCGGGATGGGAATCCGTTGTGATGGTCGGCATGCACTGCGTCGGCCTACTCTTCGCCGTCCCGACCGCGTTCGTGCTCACCCGCCTCGTGCTCAAGGTGAAGCCGCAGCCGTTCGTCCTCGAGCTCCCTCGCTACCAGATGCCTAAGCCGCGTGACGTCCTCTGGCG
>CAIRLQ010000121.1 GCA_903879465.1 uncultured Opitutia bacterium
ACGCCGCCGCGGCAGAGGAGGCTAAAATCATTTACCAGGGCGCCGACGAACTTTTCAATCATGGAGGCCTCCAGAATCCCAACCGCTGAGCGGCCCGCACTGCTCTGGCCTGCGCTGGCCGTTGCGGCCGTGGTGGCGTTTTTTGGCTTTCCCGGAACGGGCGGCGACTGGCTGGATCATGCTTTCCAATCGCTCTTTTGGGACGGCAAGAGCTGGCTAATCCCCCATGAAGCTCGGCTCGGCAAGTGGTTCGCGTATGACGGGCCTAAGGGCGTGCTGATTCTATTCGCAGTCTTTCTGCTCTCTTCGGCGTTTTTCCCCTCGAGCGTCCCGGGCTCTTTGGGGCGTCGCCGCTCGATTTATTTACTGGCCTGTTTGGCATTGGTGTCAGTCGTCTGTACACAGCTACGGTCGGTCACGCACATGGGGACGCCCATCGACCTTAAACTCTACGGCGGAGCATGGGACCATCTGCTGCTCTTTCAGGCAAAGCCGCTTAACTATCCCTCCCACGCTTTCCCTGCCGGTCATGCCAGTGGCGGCTTTGCGCTGCTGGGGCTTTATTGGGCCCTGCCAATCGCCCGCCGGAACCTGGGCTTAGTCATAGGCCTTGGGCTGGGTTCTTGGATGGGCCTCTACCAAATCGCGCGGGGCGAGCACTTCCTGTCGCATTCGCTTGCGACGGCCACGCTGGCATGGTTGATCTGTGCAGGTCTCGCCCGCTGGATTGTGCCCGACGTCTCGCCGGCTTAGTTCGTCCAGTTGACGATGTTGTCCGCCCGAAACGGACCGGCTGAGCTCGTGCTCTGGTCGAAGTAGGTAGCGGGCACGATGCCGGTCTGAGTCATCGTGGATGAGCCATCCCAGTATTCGTTGGCAGCCGGCATTACTCCTGGAGCACTTGATTCGATGAAATTCACGCCACACGAGACACAGAGAAAATTGGGAGAAAGCCAAGCGGTCGGCGTATTCAGTGACTTGTAGCGATAGTCGTAGGCGTTATCCCATGGATCGCGAAACTCAAAACATCCAGGGCTGCCCCCTTTCCAGTCATTGTCTCCGATCTTGGAATTGTCGTTGGTATTGATTTCCCCGTGGCTAAGAAAGCCCCTTTGTTTACGGGTGCTACCTCCAGGCAGGCTGGCGTCGTCAAAGGCAAGAAGTGACGGTGTCGCGCCGGGGGTGGTTGTGCGGATGAGGCGACGACCCAGGAGTTGGTCGAGCAGGTCCTTGCGGTAACTGTCATCGGCCCCGGTGGCGCAGACAGGGAAATCGCCGTATGTCTTACGATAGCTCTGGCAGGCCATGGAGATGGCTTGGATGTCGCCCTTGGCCTTGGCTTTATTGCGTCCGTTATTGGCTGATTTAAAAAGCCCGAAGGTGATGCCGGCGAGAATCCCGATGATGGTGATGACGACCAACAGTTCGATGAGCGTGAAGCCCGGGCGTCGGGAATCGGGGCGGTACATGACTTGACTCAGATGTGGCGGGAATCGTTCTCATCCTTCTTTACGTAGCCGGAGTCCTGGCGCTGGTGGTTGACGGCGTTCTTCTTCAGGTAGGCCTGATAGACGTCCTCCGCGGACATGCCGAGAACCTGGGCGATGGAGATGAGGAAGTGGAAGAGGTCGATGACTTCAACGCGGGCGTTCTGCTCGTCGAATTTCTGGTACTTGGCCCACCACTTCCAGGGAACGGAGTCGGTCAGCTCGGCCATCTCCTGTTGCATGGCGCGGAGGTAGTTGAGTACCCATTTGATCTTTTCTTCCTCGGTCATGCCGGCGGTTTCGACGCCGATGCGCTGATTGAGCGCCTTCTGCATTTGGAAGATTTCTTCGAGCTTGTCGGACATGGGTTCAATTAGGGCGAGAAGACCGCTCTGGGGCAATCCCGGAAGCATCCGCGACCCTTTGGTGGCATTAATTGCTCTTTGCAGGGAAGGGCGGAGTGTGCCTTCCTGTCCACGTGTCCGCCACCAGCCTCATTGCTCCCCTCCGTAAACCTGAAGTCCTTGCCCCGGCTGGCGAATGGGACTGCGTTCGTGCGGCGGTCGAGAACGGCGCCGACGCCGTCTTCTTTGGCGTTGGTCGCTTCAATGCCCGCGTCCGGGCCAAGAATTTCGAGGAAGCCGACTTGCCTGAGCTGATGGCCTATCTGCATGGACGCGGCGTCAAAGGCTATGTGACCTTTAACACGCTGATTTTTCCCGATGAACTGGCGGAAGCCGCCCGAACGCTGCGAACCATCATCGCATCCGGCGTCGACGCCGCGATCGTCCAGGACCCGGGCATCTGCCGTCTCATTCGCCGCATTTCGCCTGACTTCCCCATCCACGCTTCGACGCAGATGACGGTCACGAGCGCCGCTGGCGTCGATTACGCCCGCGGCCTCGGCGCTTCGCTCGCGGTGCTCGGCCGCGAGGTCTCGATCCCCGAGATGCAGAAGATGCAGTCAGAGCAGGCCGCCAAGGGTGCGCCGCTCGACCTCGAGGTCTTCGTTCATGGCGCGCTCTGCGTCGCTTATTCCGGCCAGTGCCTAACGAGTGAATCACTCGGCGGCCGTTCGGCCAACCGCGGCGAGTGCGCCCAAGCCTGCCGTCTGCCTTATGAACTTGTGGTTGACGGGGTGGTTCGTGATCTCGGCGACAAGGCTTATTTACTTTCCCCGCAAGACCTCGCCGGCATCGAGGTCGTCCCTGATCTCATCCGTGCGGGCATCCGCTCACTCAAAATCGAAGGACGTTTGAAGTCCCCTGAATATGTTGCAGCGATCACAAAGGCCTATCGTCGCGCGGTCGACGCGGCATGGGATGCCTTCGCGAAGGGTGCCGATGCCGACCGCGCCGCCGTGCAGGTCCGTCAGGAAGAAGACTACGCGATGCAGATGACTTTCTCGCGCGGCCTTCACCCCGGCTGGCTCCGGGGTATCGACAATCAGCAGCTCGTGCACGCTCGCTTCGGTAAGAAACGCGGCGCCTATCTGGGCAAAGTCGTCGACGTGGGCACGAACGGTGTGACGATGCGTCTCGAAGGCCCGCTCAAGCCCGGCGATGGCGTGGTCTTCGATCAAGGTAAGCCGGCCGAACGTGAACAGGGCGGCTTCGTCCACGGTCTCGAACCCGCCCGCGGTGGACTGACTTTCATCCGCTTCGGCCGCGAGGACGTGGATTGGTCTCTGGTGCTGCCGGGGGCTATCCTTTGGAAAACCAAGGACCAAGAGCTCGACAAGCGTCTCCATGATTCCTGGGACCGCGAAAAAGCTAACTACCGCCGCCCGCTACATGCCAAGGTGCTCGGTCGTCTAGGCCAGCCGCTGCGCGTTGAATTTAACGATGGCGAGGGTCATGTCGTCGCTGGCGAGACCACGATGCCGTGCGCCACGGCCGAGAAGCGTCCGATGGACGTCACCACTTTGCGCGATCAGCTCGGGCGTCTCGGTGATACTGGCTTTGAGATGGGTGAATTGCAGGCCGACCTCGAGGGTGCGCTCATCATTCCAGTCAGTGAACTCAACCGACTGCGCCGTGATCTCGCCGAGCAGATCGCAAAGCTTCGCAGTCAGCCGCTGCACTGGACGCTACTACCCTATGAAGAATCTGCGACCAAGGTAGCGGCCTTTGCGCCGGCCCGCCCTGGTGAGCCCGAAATCGTCGTGGTCATCCGCGAGCCCGAACAACTTGAGCCTGCCCTTGCGAGCGGCGCCCGTGTCATTTACGCTGAGTTCGAAGACCCTAAGAAATTTCGCGCCGCCGTCGTCCGCGTCCGCGCCTATGAGCAGGAAGCTAGCCGTAAGGTCGAGTTTTGGGCGATGGGTCCGCGTATCCACAAGCAGGGTGAAGAGCGGATTAGCGAGATTGTCCTGTCCTGCGAAGCCGACGGCTATCTTGTCCGCAATCACGAGAATCTCCGCGCCTTCAGTGGCAAGCGCCTTCGGGGTGACTTCTCGTTGAACGTCGCCAACGGCCTGACCGCTGAATGGCTGATGCGTGAGCATGCGCTCGAAGGCCTGACGGTCTCTTATGACCTCAACTCGGAGCAGGTGACGGCGCTATTCCAGTCCGCTCCGCCGGAGTGGTTCGAAGTCACGATCCACCAGCATATGCCGATGTTCCACATGGAGCATTGCGTGTTCTGTGCGTTTCTCTCGAAAGGCAAAGACTACCGCGACTGCGGACGGCCCTGCGAGAAGCACCGCGTCAAACTGCGCGACCGCGTCGGCGCCGAGCATATCCTCAAGGCCGACGCCGGCTGCCGTAATACGCTCTACAATTCACGGGCACAGACAGGCGCCGAATACGTTACCCAGCTGCTCGCCCTCGGCGTCCGCCGCTTCCGCGTCGAGTTCGTCGACGAGGACGCTTCCACTGTCACGCGCACGCTCGAGAAGTATCAGGCCCTACTGAAGGGTGATCTCGATGGCACTGCGCTGTGGAACGACTTGAAGGTGTTGAATCAGCTTGGCGTCACGCGCGGGACGATGCGCGTACGAGTCTGATCACTCCTCCGTCCGTAGGCGTGGGAGAAGGCCAGTGATTCGACGGGAGTCCGACGCGTTGCGGACGGCCATGGCGTAGGCGGTGGGGTCGCCGACAAGGATGACCTGTTTCCGGCCGCGGGTGACGGCGGTGTAGACCAGATTGCGTGCGAGCATGATGCTGTGCTGGCGAAGCAGGGGCACGACGACCGCCGGAAATTCTGATCCTTGGGATTTATGGATACTGACTGCGTAGGCGAGGTGTAGGTCGCCTTGTTCGCCGCGTTCCAATTCGATCCGCGTGCCGTCGAAATCGATGAGCAGGGTGCCTTCCTCGTTCTGCCCAAGCACGACGCCGAAATCGCCGTTAAAGACGAGTTTGTCGTAATTATTGCGGGTCTGGATGACCTTATCGCCCGGCTGGATGCGGCCCGGGCGCGCATCGGGTCCCCGGAGGCGGCCTTGGAGGGCTTGATTAAAGGCTTGGATTCCGCCCGTGCCCTTGTGCATCGGGGCGAGGACTTGGATGTCGCGTAGGGGATCGAAGCGCAGCGCCTTCGGGAGAATATCGCAGCAAAGTTTGGTGACCATCGCGACGCAAGCTTCCGGGTCGTCGACTCGCACGAAGTGGATGTCCTGCGTAAAATCGAGTTTAGTCGGATCCTCCACTGGCGTCGGGGGTGTCGTATCAGCGTGCAGGATACCATGGGCCACCGTGACGATGCCGCTGCGCGCGCCTTGGCGGAAGACCGTGTCAAGACGCGTCACGGCAGAGGCGCCGCATTCGATAAGGTCGCCGAGCACATTGCCAGCGCCGACGGAAGGGAGCTGGTTGACGTCGCCCACGAGGAGCAAGTGGGCCGTGCCGGGAATCGCGCGGAGCAGTGCCGCGGCGAGTTTCGTATCGAGCATGCTCGATTCGTCGATGATCACGAAATCTGCGGCGAGCGGGCTTTCGGCGTTGGCGGTGAAGCCGCCGGCTGCGGGATCAAACTTCAGCAGACGGTGAATAGTCGAAGCCGGTACGCGCGTGGCCTCAGTCATGCGTTTCGCGGCGCGTCCCGTCGGAGCGCCGAGCGCCATGCGCGTCCGCTTCGCCGAGAGGATATCACAGAGGGCCTTCAGAATAGTTGTCTTGCCCGTTCCTGGGCCGCCCGTGAGGACTGCGACCTTGTGCTGTAAGGCCATGAGCACGCCGGCAGATTGGGCTTCGGAGAAAGCAAAACCGGCGCGCGATTGTGCCCATTCGACGGCTTTCGCCGCCGCGATGGCGGGCAGCCCGGAGGGAGTGGCCAGTAGGCGGCGGATGGAGGCGGCGATAGATTTTTCGGCATTCTCCTGCGGGCGGAGCTGCAAGAGCCTCACGCCGCGGGTGTCGAGCACTCCGATGGCGTTCTCATCCTGCAGCCGGCGGAGACGGTCCTGCACGATTGCGCGGTCAACTTCGAGCAATTCAGTGGCCTTCTCGAGCACGCCTTCGTCGGGGAAGGCGCTATGGCCTTCGCCTTCGAGTTCTTCGAGGGTGTGCAGAATGCCGGCGTCGACGCGTTGCGGGCCTGCGGTGGGCAGGCCGAGATTGCGGGCGATCTTGTCAGCGGTCTTGAAGCCGACGCCTTCCACTTCCCGGCAGACGCGATACGGCTCGGTGGTCAGGACTTTTTTGGCGTCCTGTCCGTAGGCCTTGACGATGCGGACGCAGAGCGCGTTGGTGACGCCGTAAGTCTGCAGAAAGACCATCACCTCGCGGAGGGCCTTTTGGTCCTCCCAGGCGGCCTTGATGGATTTGGCGCGGCCCGGGCCGATGCCGTCGACTTCGCGTAGGCGGCCGGATTGGTTGGAGATGATATCGAATGTGCGGACCCCGAACTTGGCGACGATCTTGTCGGCGTAGGTCTTGCCGATGCCCTTGATGAGGCCGCTGCCGAGGTATTTGCGGATGCCGTGGACGGAAGAGGGTAGACGGGAACTGAAAGTCCGCACGCGCAGTTGCGGCCCGTGGGAGTGATGTCGTTCCCAATGGCCACTGACATCGACCGTCTCGCCGCACTGCAAACCGGTCATATTACCTAGAATGATGACCTTCTCGCCAGCTTCGGGGGCGAGCTCGGCAATTGTAAAATGGGTCTCCTCGTCGAGCCACAGGATGCGCTCGACCACGCCCGAAAGAGTGGTTTCGGGTCCGCGCGGTTGTTCCCGGGGCGGCGACATGCTGTCAGCCAATCATCCTGCCTCGGCTGGGGCGAAAACAAAATCAGCCCAGCTGGAAAGCATCTCGGGCCAGTTCAGCTAGCCCGGCGTGCACCGTGTCAGGCGAATGCGGCGCCAGTTCCTCGGCGGTATGGCTTCCGGTCGTCACGCAGTGGATCGCGGCGAGTTTACCGTTGCGGGCAGTGGCGATATCGAACGGGGAGTCCCCGACCATCACCGTACGGGCTGGGTCGGCCTTCAGCATCGACAGTACGAATTGCGTGAACTCCGGCTGGGGTTTGCGCCAGGGGTGGACGTTGGTGCCGTAGATGCCGTCCAGCAGGCCGTCGAGGCCGAGGTGTTCCATGATCTTCTTCGAGTTGGCATCGTCCTTGTTGGTGTAGACCGCGACCTTCACACCCTTGGCGCGCAGGTCGGTGAGTATCTCGTGGCAGCCTGGGTAGATGCGCAGACCGTGGTACATCACGGAAGGGAAGTGCTCGCGGAAGAGCCGGGTGGCGGTGGGGGCATTAGCTTCGCCGGCTAATTTGACCACCGTGACGTTGACGGATCCGCCCACAGCGCGGCGAATCTGTTCAAGGGTGACGCTCGGCAGACCCATCATGCTCATGACGTCGTCATAGCAGCGGTGGATGGCCTCGAAATTATCGACCAATGTGCCGTCGAGGTCGAAAAGGACGGTTTCGGGAAGGGGATGGGCCATGTCGGTTCCTAATCAGGCGGTCTGGAGCTGGGTTTCCAAGTTTGGAATTGAAGGAAAGGTCGGCCGTCCTACGGTGCGGTTTCGCACCATGAGCTTCTCCCTAGACCTTACCAAGCCCCTCAGCCGCCTCGGTCTGGCTGTCAACGCCCTGATTTTGGCCGTTGTTTTCTACGGCATCTCCGTGGCCTCGTTCAAGTACATGAGCCACACCCTGCCGGAATCCGGCGCCCATCAGAAGGAAGCCGAAGTGAAGGCCGGCCTTGTGGAGAAGTCCCTCGCCAAGGCCAAGACAGCCTCGAAGGGCAAGGCCTTCGACGTCAAGGCTGCCACCGAGCAGGCGGAGCATGCGGCTGAAACCGAAGTCGCTAAGCAGGCCGAGGAGATCCACCATCATGCGGTCTCAGGTTGGGCTCCTTTCGCCATCTTTCTTCTGATTCTTTCGGCCCTATTCTTCGCGGGCTTCCTCGGGGTCTTTGTCCAGCGCCGCGCTAATGACGCCGGGCTTCTGGGCCTTTGGCTATTCACCAATCATCTCGGCGCCGTGTTGCTCGCCGGCTACGTCGCTTTCTACCCCTTCTTGGCGGCCAATGATCTCCGCCGGGCCTGGGCGCCTCTTTTCTACGCAGGTCTCGTCCTGTTGCTACCGGCGCTCCTTTCTGGCGAAGGCCACGGCGAGCACGACGAACACGCCCATTGAGGCTGGGCTTAGAGCGACGCAGTGCGTCCGAAGTCGAAGACCGTGTGACTGATCAGGCCTCGCTCTAAAACGGCGAGGTCTGTTTGTTGTTCGGTGCTGAAATTGGCCCCGTCATTCCAGGCGAACTGGAAGCCGGTGGCGTTACGTTTGAATAATGAGCCATGTCGGACGAGCGCGGGCACGCTGCGTTCCATGCCCGTGTGGTTGTTGACGCCGGAGGGGTAGTTCAGGCTATGGACCTGCAGCCCTGGGGTTGTGTGGCCGATGATGCCGTGGGCAAAGCGCGCGGTGTGTCGGCAGGCGGCCTCAAGATGGGGCCGAAGTTCGGGCGGGCAGATACTCGAAGCGCGGTGGACGCGTTCGAAGAGCGATTGTTCAAGGTCCAGTGAACAGGCCACGGCAGGATAACCCCAGGCGGTGCCCTCCGTCGCGCCCGCCAAGGTGCCTGAGCTCAGGCAGAGTGGCATGGTGGCATTGAAGCCGATGTTCAGCCCTGAAATCACCACGTCGGGCTTGACCGGGAGAAGGTGACCCAAGGCGATATTGATGCAGTCCGAAGGGGTGCCGTCGATGGACCAGGCGCGGGCGCCCAAGTTGGGGTATTCAGCCACGGTTACTTCCCGATGGCGGCTGAAGGCTCGGCCGATCCAGCTGCGTTCGCCTGAGGGAGCGGCGACGAGTACATGGAAGCCTTGGGCGATGCAGGCGTCGACCAAGGCGTGCAGGAACGCAGCGTTGATGCCGTCGTCGTTGGTCAACAGGGCGGTGGGCTTCATCGCAGGATTATTTCTGCCCCTCGACCTGGCCGCTCTCTAGCTCCATGATCTGGTCGCGCAGGGCTGCCGCGGTTTCGAAGTCTTCCTCCTTGAGTGCCGCTTTCAGGAGGCTCTTGGCTTTGGTCAGGAGTGCAATCCGGTCGGCCTTGGCATCGTGCGGACGGCGTCCTTGATGTTCCAGTCCGGGCTGAATGCGGGCGATCGTCGCCAAGGCCTGCGCCTCGTGGGTTTCGTAGCAGGTGGGGCAGCCCATCCGGTGAATGCGTTCGAAGTCGGTCCAGCGGAAGCCGCAGGTGGGGCACTTTCCTCGCCCCTGCGGGGTGGGGATGGTCATTTTGAGGCCGAGTGCCACGGAGGGCAGGATAGCCTCGGCTGAGCCCGTCTGGACGGCGGGGCAGTCCTGGCAACAGGCATGGGTCTCCGCCTTACCCCCGGCGACGAGGGTGACGAACACGGCGGGCGCCTTGGAGCAACCCTGACAGGATGATGGACGGAGAATCATCGCCTGTCACCTTGCACGCGAAACACCGCGGGTTCAAGTGCGACAACGAACCTTTTCAGGTTGAAGCCGACCCGCAGGCGGATTGCCTATGAAAGCGATGCTTTCTCCCGTTTTCATGCTGGTACTGGCCGACACTGGAAAGGGCGCCCTCTGGTATTTTCAGCAGATGGACTCCGCTGGTCTTGCTGTCGCGGGGGTGCTACTCATCTGCTCTTTTATCGGCTGGGGTGCCATGATTCAGAAATGGACCGATGTGCACGAACTCCGTCGCCGTAATCACGCCTTCGAGCGCCGCTTACGCGACGAGCCTTCGGTGGTCGCTCTGAATTTCCCCCGTGGTTCTAACCTAGGACCGTATGAATTCCTCGTCGCGGAAGCGGTCTCAGCCGTGCAGAGGCACAAGGGCCGCATGGTCCGTCCTTCCGATGTCACGCTCTGTATGGGTCACGTGGAGAATGCGATTCAGCGCGGCATCGCTCGTACGATGGTGAAGTATGAAGAGAAAATGGTAATTCTCAGTTCGCTGGTTTCGGGCGGCCCCTTCCTCGGCTTGCTCGGTACGGTTTGGGGCGTGATGGTCACCTTCGGCGCACTCACCGAGAAGGCCAGTATTGCGCAGCTCGCTCCAGGTGTCTGCGGTGCGCTTGTCACCACCACGCTTGGTCTGTTGGTCGCTATTCCCGCCACCTTCGGTTATAATTATCTGCTTACGCAGGTGAAAATCATGACGACGGAACTTGAGAACTATGCGAGTTCGCTGGCCGACCGCGTGGAACTCGAACTCGAAGGCGAGGCTCGCCGTAACTTTGAAGCCGCCCAGGAACGCGAGCGTCTCCTGCGAGCTGCGGCGGCAGCCGCCGCCCCGAGTGCGACTGTGCACGCCACCGTCGCCGACGCCGCCTCGTTGCCCCCCGCCGCTTTGCCCGGCTGGGAAGATGCCCAGTAAGCGCGTATGGCCCGCTCTTTTTCCAGACCTAATCGGCTCCACGTGATCAGCGAGCTGAACGTCACGCCGATGCTCGATCTGTGCTTCGTGCTGCTGATTATCTTCATGATCGCTACGCCCGTGCTCGAGCAGACGACGGCTGTCAATCTGCCCAAGGCGGAGAAGGGGGCTGGCAAGAGCGCCGACGCCAAGGTGCAGTACCGCTTCGTCAGCATCGCTCGCGACGGGTCTTATGGGATCGGTAACCGCACCGTGACCCTGGTTCAGCTTGAGTCCGAGTTCGCGGGTATCGCAGCGTTACCGGAAGCCGAACAGCCTGTCGTGCGCATTCGTGCTGACTCGACGTTACCTTATCAGAAGGTCATCGACGTGATGTCCACGGCCAAATCCAAGGGACTCGTCAAAGTCGGCCTCGATACCGAAATTCGCTGAGACCATGGCAGGCCAAGGAAAAGGGGTGGTGGGTTCCATCGCGGTGCACGTCGGCATCCTTTGCGCAATCGTAGGTTTCTCGTGGTATGCTTCGCGTCATGCGGGCACCTCGACCGAGGCAGTGGATCCGCTGTTGGTCGACTTGAATGGCATTCCCGGCAAGCGGGCTGGCCAGGTCGGCAAAGTTGAAGGCGTCGCTAAGTGGCAGGAGAATGGCTCCAAGCTTGGCGTCCCTTTGGTTCATATCAAGAAGCTCGATGTCGCTAAAATCGAGCAGGACCGGGAGAAGGCGGAGAAAGCCGCGCAAAGCGAGCCGGCTGCCAAGTCGATGAGTAAGGCATCCCCGAAGTCTGGTTCCAGTGGTTCCACGGGCAAGGCCTCGCTGAACGATTTCCTTAATTCCAAGGGAGGCAAGTCGGGCTCCGGGAAGACTGGCGGCATCGGCGGTGTCGCGGTGAAGCAGGGCCGTAATTATGGCACGGGCGATAACGGCGGCGACGGAGGTTCGGCTTCCGAGCAGCAGCTTTACGCCGGCGAGGTGCTTGCCCGTTTCCGCTCGGCCTGGACCGATGTTATCGCTGCGGAAGGCGGGACAATCGCCAGTGCCGGCAGCTGTGGAGTAACCCTTTCTGTGGATGCGGTGGGGAATGTGAGTTTCTTAGGGTGGCTCAATCGCCCCAAGGATACCCGCATGGTCGAACTGGTGCGCCGGGCCTGCGCTCAGATCGGGAATTGCGGCAAGCCACCGTCGGGAAAATCTTTTAAAATCGATTTCCCAAAAGTCGGCGTGTCAGAAGGCTGAGCGAGCTCAGTCGCGAATCTCGAGTACGATTTGGACCTCGACCGAGACGCCGAGCGGAAGGCCGTTCACGGAGACCGCGGCGCGGGCATGCTTGCCGGCATCGCCAAAGATTTGAAGGAGGAACTCCGAGGCGCCGTTCAGAACCTTGGGGCTGTCGCTGAAGCCATCGACGCCATTAACGAAGCCATTGACCATGACCACGCGGCTGATGCGGTCCAATGAGCCTAGGGCGGCCTTGGCGTTAGCGAGGGCGTTGAGGGTGCACAACTTGGCGGCCTCGGCGGCCTGGGTGAGATCAACTTCGCGGCCGACCTTTCCGAGCGAGACCACCTTGCCGTCTTTCATCGGGAGGGTGCCGGCGAGGTAGAGCAGGTTGCCGGTGCGGACGGCCGGGACGTAGGCGCCAGCCGCGGCGGGAGGCGTCGGCAACGTGAGGCCGAGTTCTTGGAGGCGGGCTTCGATGGAGGGCATGGAGGTCAGTACCAGTATTTGGGCCAGCGGGCTTCGCGGCGCAAGTTGTGATAAACAAGTGCGACGGCGATGATGAGCACGGCGCCGGTCAGGGTGGGGAAGAGTAGGAACGCCCAGCTTGGCTTGAGCGCAAAGACGATGAGCGGGTTGGAGCAGGCGGGCGGGTGCACCGTGCGGGTCAGTTTCATCATCCCGATTGCTGAGCCCACGGCGAGGGCATCGCACCACCAGGAGGCCCCGCAGAATTTTAGGAAAATCAGGCCGGCCAGGGCGCCGATCAAGTGCCCGAGGATGACGTTGCGGGGCTGGGAGAAGGGCGAGTCGGGGTAGGCGAAGACGATCAGCGAGCTGGCCGCGAAAGAGCCCAGCAGCAGCATGACCTCGAGTTTTTGGGACAGCAGCGAGAGCGCGGCTACTACGAAAGTTGCGGCCAGGGCGGTGGCGAAGATTACGCCCATGGAGGAGCGTGGCGGTGGGCTGCCCCCATCCCCGCGCATCTTCGTCAGTAGGTCCATCCGGGTGGGGCCTTACTTAACGCGCTTCAGACCTTCGATGATTTCCAGAATCAGTTCGCGGCTGCGGGTTTTGACTTCACGGCCGAGGGTATTGTCCGAAGTTCCCATGGCGCGTTTCGAGGAGGCGTAAGATTGGGCCAGTACCGCTTCCTTGTTGCGAGAGATGACGGCATTATCGCGCACTGAAAGTACGACATCGGCGTTATAGCGGCCTAGGCCGCGATCTAGGCGAACGTCGATGGTCAGCAGCGGAGTGGAGGTCTCGGAGTTGGCGCCGTTAAAATCCTTCGGGGTGATGTTGGCGCGGCGGAGTTCCAGCTCGAGCATGTCGCGGATGTCGGTGCGAAGGTCGGCGTCTTCAGGGCGGGTTTCGGACGTTGTGACGTCGATGAAGAAGAATGTCACCCCGCGAAGTTTAGCGAACGCCTTGTCGTCTCCGGTGCTGCGGGCCGGAGTGGCCGGGTCGGCTTGGGCGGAACCGTTGACGGCGGCGAGGCAGGCCAGAAGGGAGAGGGCGAGGTGGCGCATGGGAATAAGGAAAGTGTAGGTGGGGGCGGGGACGCTTCAATCCCCTTTCGTGGGGATGAGCTTCACCGCCGTGAAGGGATGCTGATCAAGCAGGGTCGGATACCAGCCTTGGACCTCCGGACGGATGAGGAATTTGTTCTTATTGAAGACCACGGGGAGGATTGGTGCCTGGCTGATGAGGCGGGCTTCGGCTTGTTGGAAATAATCGAACCTGCGCGTCGCGTCGGTCTCGCGGGCGGCGAGCCCGAGTAGTCGGTCGTATTCGACGTCGCTCCACTGCGAGACGTTGAGTTCGTTCCCGCTGATGAGCATTTCGAGGAACGTGTTGGGGTCGTTGTAATCACCGACCCAGGCGCCACGGCAGAGTTGGAATTCTCCTTTGTGCATTGCCTGTAAGTAGACCTTCCATTCCAGATTGCGGAGCTCGACCTGAACGCCCAGTCGCTGGCGCCACATTTCCTGGTAAGCCTGGGCCGCCATCTGCTGGCCTTCCGAAGTGGCGTAGAGATAGTCGAATTTGGGCAGACCTTCGCCTCGCGGATAGCCTGCTTCGGCGAGCAGGCGCTGGGCTTCTTTGAGATCCTGACTCCAGTGCGCTTTTGACTCAAATCCGCCGGTGCCGGGTGGCGTGAAACTAAGCGCTGGGCTTTCACCCGCTCGCAGGACACGCGTTGCGATCATCTCCCGGTCAATCGCCATGCCGAGCGCACGCCGCACCCGGGGATCCGCCAGGGCTTTCCGCGCGGGCTCATTGCCTTTCACGTTGCAGTTTACCCACACGAAGGTCGTGGAGAAAAACGGATCAATGCGGAGGTGCGGGGCTTTCTCTTCGCGCAGCTTGGCGACCTTGTAGGGTGGTACCGATCCGGTGATATGCAGTTCACCTCCGCGGAAGGCGCGTTCCTCGGCGAATAAATCCGAGATGGCACGGAACTCGACCGCATTGAGGGAGACTTCCTTGGCCTTCCAGTAGAGCGGATTTCGACGAACGACGACGCGCCGCGCGACTTCCCATGCTTCCAGAGTAAAGGCTCCGTTGCTCACCATCGCACCCGGCCGAGTCCAGGGTGTATTCATCGAATCGATCTTGCCGTGCTTGAGAATCGTCGCCGGGTGCACGGGGATCCAGCTGTGGTGGCAGAGTAGTTGCAGGAAATAGGGAATCGGGTCGGCGAGTTCAATTACCAGCGTGCGGGTATCCGGCGCACGTACGCCGACGGATTTGAAATCCTTATTCTTACCCGTGTTAAAATCCTTGGCTCCGCGGATGCCGTGCAGCATCGAGGCGTACTCCGCGCCGAAACTCGGCATGAGCATTCGCTCATAACTGAAAAGAAAGTCGGCCGAGGTGACGGGATCTCCGTTCGACCAGCGGGCCGCGGCGCGGAGACGAAAGGTCCAGGTCTTACCGTCCTTGGACATCTCCCAAGTCTCGGCGACGCCCGGGACGGGGTGCAGGTCCTTGGGGTCGTAGTTCACTAAGCCTTCGAAGAGCGCTCCGATGATATGGCTTTCGCTTAGCCCGGTGATCGTCTGCGGATCGAGTCCGGAAGGTTCAGCCATATTATTGATAATCAGGTAGCCCTCGGCCGCCTTCTTCTCCGCCGTCGTCTTACCATCGCCGCAGCCCGTCAGTATCGCCGTTAGGGCGAGTAGGACGGTCGTCCAAAGGGGGAGGGCGCGAGGCATGGCGTAGATTTAGCCTGAGGTCTCCCCGAGGGCAAGGCGTCTGGATGGGCTCTTTACTCCGCTCAGCGATTTTCTTAGGACGTTGTCATGATTACCCCCACTCGTCGCGATCTCACCGTCGCCGTCCTGACCGCTTCCGTCTGCCTGGGGCTTTTGGGCTTCATCGGGCAGGACCATCTCGCCGCTGCGGTAGTCGCCCCGAAGCCGATCATGGGCTCCGCGGCCTTTGACTGGGAGAAGCTCGTCGTGAAGAAGACCAAGATCGGCGAATCTCGGACCATTTGTCGCGCCCCCACCGCGACCTTGGATGAGCTCGAGATGCATGTGACGACATTGAACAAGGGACAGATGCCGCACCCGGCTCACCAGCATGCCGACGAGGAGTTGCTGATCGTCAAGGAAGGCACCGTTGAGGCGCTGGTCGCTGGTGAATGGATCAAACTCGGCCCGGGCTCCGTTATTTTTCAAGCTGCCAATATCGAGCATGCCATCCGCAATGTCGGTGAAGGGCAGGCGACCTACCACGTCATTAAGTGGAATTCGCCCGGGATGCTGGCGAAACGCGAGGCCGCGAAGGCCGCCGCTAAATAAGCCAAAGAAAAGGGCGTCCTGTTGGACGCCCTTTTGCTTGCTCCGAACTGGGGTGCTTAGATGGCGGCAGGGCCGCGTTCGCCGGTGCGAATGCGGATGACGTCAGTGAGCCCGAGAACGAAGATCTTACCGTCACCAATCTTGCCGGTCTGGGCGGCCTTGGAGATTGTGGCGATGGCCTTCTCGACCTGCTCGTCAGCGACGGCGGCCTCGATCTTCACCTTGGGGAGGAAATCCACGGTGTATTCGGAACCGCGGTAGATTTCCGTGTGACCCTTCTGGCGGCCGAAGCCCTTGACTTCAGTTACGGTCATACCCTCG
>CAIRLQ010000122.1 GCA_903879465.1 uncultured Opitutia bacterium
ACCGACGGCGATGGGGTCTTCGATAAGTCCACGGTCTTTCTGGATAATATTGTGATGCCACGCGCCATCGCCCTCCATCGCGATGGGGTGCTGGTGGGCGCGCCGCCTCATCTCTGGTTCTGCCGCGATACGAAGGGCACAGGCAAGTGTGATGAACGTACGGAAGTCGCGACGGACTTCGGTGTGCGCGTGGATCCAGCCCATCCGCAGCTCGCCAATCCCGAACGCGCCCCGAATGCGCTGCTCTGGGGGCATGACAATTGGCTCTACGTCGGCGCCTATACGGCCCGCTTCAAATTCAAGGACGGACGGTGGGTGCGCGGGCTGAGTAATTTCCGCGGCCAGTGGGGCCTGTCGCAGGACGACTTCGGCCACCTCTATCATAATAGCAACAGCGATGCGCTCCGGGCCGACGTCATCCCGTCATCGTATCTCAATCGTAATCCGAACCTCAGCCGCACCACGGGCCTCAATTGGAAAGTCGTGCAGGAGCAGTTCGTCTGGCCCGCCCGTGTAAACCCCGGTATCAACCGCGGCTACCGCCCAGAAATGCTCCGCGATTTCAAGCTCAAGGAATACACGGCCGCGTGCGGTCCGTGGATCTATCGGGCTGATTTTTTCCCGGCGGATGCCTACGGCAACGCCTTTGTCTGTGAGCCCGCCGGTAATCTCATTTCGCGTAATATCGTGAAATCTGTCGGCGGCGCCCTCGAGGCGCAGCCGTATTACGACAAGGCCGAGTTTCTGACGTCGACCGACGAGCGTTTCCGTCCGGTGAATCTCCTCACCGGCCCCGACGGAGCGTTGTATGTCATCGATTTTTATCGCGGCATCATCCAGCACCGCATCTCGCTCACCACTTATCTACGTCAGCATATCGTGAAGCGCGGTTTAGATAAACCGCTGGCCTTGGGCCGCGTCTGGCGCATCGCGCCCGAAGGCGCCACGGTCGCGCCGGCGAAGAAGCTTTCGCAGATGAGCTCAGCCGAACTCGTCGCCGAACTTTCCAGCGGCAACACCTGGCGGCGTGAGACCGCGCAGCGCCTGTTGGTTGAAAAGGGCGATGTCTCGCTCGTCGCGGGCTTGGTCGAAGTGGCCAAGCACGGCGCCGCCCCGATGGGCCGCGTCCATGCGCTTTGGACGCTGGAAGGAATGGGGGCCGTGCGTGCCGAGGCCGTGCTGGCCGGGATGGCCCACTCCGATTCGCGCGTGCGAGCCGCGGCTGTGCGCGTCTCTGAAGTATTGATGGCCTCACCTGACCGCGAGGCGATGATCGCGCGCTGGATAGAATTAGCCGCGGCGGAGGTGAGCACCGAAGTCCAGCAGCAGCTCGTGCTTTCGATGGGCGAAGCCAAGATGCTGGACGTCGACCTCGCCGCCGCCGCATTGGCGAGCCGTGCGGCCGACACCGCGTTTATGCAGGATGCGCTCATCAGCGGGTTGGAAGGCCGCGAACTCGAGGTCTTCGAGGCCATCCTCAAAAAGCCAGCGGGTTATTCCAAGACGCTCCCGGCCGCGCTGCTCCGTTGCGTCTTCGCCGCGCGCAAGGCTGCGCGGGTGGAGAAGGCCTTGGAGATCATCGCGGCATTGCCCTCTAAGGCGCAGCAGATCGCGCTACTCAGTTCCCTGACCGCTCACCCGACCGTGACCGCCAAACGTCCGGTAAAACTTTTCGGAGAATCCGCGGCCCTGGCCAAGCTTGGCCAGAGTAAGGATGCCGCGATGGCCAAGGTGCTCGGTTGGTTCAAGAGCACTGTCGTCTGGCCGGGGAAGCCTGGCGTCGTCGTTTCGGTCGTGAAGTCGCTCACCAACGAGGAGCAGGCGCTGTTCGATTCCGGTAAACAGACTTTTGCTGGCCTCTGTGCCGCCTGCCACCAGCCGACGGGTAAGGGGCTCGAAGGCCTTGCGCCCCCGCTGGCGGATTCCGAATGGGTCAACGGTGATCCCGAGCGCATCATCAAGGTTGTTATGCACGGCCTGCGTGGGCCGATTAAAGTGAAGGGCAATAATTACAGTTACGACATGCCCGCCGCGGGCTTTCTGACGGATGAGCAGATTGCCGGCGTGCTTACGTATATCCGGCGCGAGTGGGACCACGAGGCCTCGCCAGTGTCGCTGGAACTCGTGCAGAAGATCCGCGCCGAAACCAAAGGCCGCACGGATGCGTGGACGGAAGGGGAGTTGGGGAAGAAATAGAGGACTGAATTGAGGGCAGCGTAGAGGAATGGATTGATGACAGAATTGAAGGAAACATAAGCAGGGTAGGGATGCGATGACATCGCATCCGCCTGTATCGGGAGGTAGGGACGGCTCTCCGAGCCGTCCGAAGTGCCAAAATCAGATAACGGGAGCTTGTCTTGAGGTAGGGTCAGCACTGCGTGCTGACCTAGATTGCCTTTAGGTAGGGACGCCACTGTGTGGCGTCCGCGGGCGGACAGACGTCGATAGGTCGGACATCCTGCCCGGCTCATCAAGCGTACCTCTTTGAAGCGACGCGACGCACTAGGTCAGCACGCAGTGCTGACCCTACCTCGATACAGGAAGCCAAACTCGATACACGAAGTTGTATTTTGGCTCAAAGGGAGGCCGGAAACCGCATGCTTGGCTGCGGCCTTCGGAACTCCCGCTAACGATCCGGTCCCCGGTCTCTCCATACATTATAAGTTCATGGGCTGAGTTACCTCGATGCTTGTCAGTAAGAACCGAAGGGGGCAAGATACCTGCATGTTCCCCTGGATCCTGAAGCTGTTGCGCCGGAAGCCCCGGCCTGCTCCGGGACCTGACCTCGCTGGCGCCCCGGAAGAGCCGATGCCTTCGGAGCGGGCTCCGTCGACCCGACCCGCAAACACCCAACCTTGGGTCGGTGTCGATTTGGACGGCACCCTCGCCGAAGCCACGCCCTGGCAGGGTATGACCCATATCGGGCCTCCCGTGCCCTTGATGCTGCGCCGCGTGCGCCTCTGGCTAGAGAAGGGAATGCGGGTAAAAATCGTGACCGCTCGCGCGGGCGACCCTGAAGGCCTCGCGGCTACCCAGGCTTGGCTGAAGACCCATGGCCTTCCGGAGCTCGAGGTCACCGACAAGAAAGACTTCGGGATGATTGAGCTGTGGGATGATCGGGCCATTCAGGTCGTGCAGAACACGGGCATCTGCTTTCTGGGAACCTCTTATTTTGCCCGGCCGAAGGCCCCGATTATGCCAGATGAGATTGCCGACCGCACTTTCATCCTCGTAGGCTCGGAATCCAAGGGCCCCTCGCCCGGTACGAAACACAGCGCATGAAAGCCTCTCTCAAGCTCGAGTATTCCCTGCGGGTGCTTTCCCAGCTCGCCCGCCGTAATCGCGGCGGAGCCGTCACGCGCGTCGAAGAACTCGCCCGCCTCGAGGCCATCCCGGCCAATTACCTCGTTCAGCTGCTCAACGAGCTGCGCGAAGGAGGCCTCGTGGACTCTAAGCGCGGCAAGACCGGCGGCTACCGTCTCGCGAAGTCGCCCGAGGACATCACGCTCAAGCAGGTGCTCGCCGTCGTGGAGCCAGACTTGATTGACACCAAGATCACTTTGAAGGGCGCCTCTGGACCTCAGGTCGCCGCCCTGTGGCGCGAGGTTTCCAAGCGTTTCGATAAGTCGCTCACCGGTTTCACCGTCGCCCAGCTCGCTTTGTCCGAATCGGGGACAGATTTCGAAATCTGAGCGCCGCGCCGGTCTTGAGGTAGGGCCGCACCACGTGCTTCCTCTGTCTTGGGTAGGGGCGCGACTGTGTCGCGTCCGTTTGCCTGCAGAGATCCGAATCTCGATCGGCTCAACGGCGGGCTGGGGACAGCCCGCCCTACCAGCGAGGCAGGCCAAGCCTTCGGCGGGGAACGGCTGGTATGGTGAACTGCTGCGAAGCAGGGTAGGGATGCAATGACATCGCATCCATGCATCTGTCTGTGAACGGATGAGAGGGTGATCTCATCTCTACTTATTAAAACCCACGGCGGAGGCAACGAGGGCCGCACGCGGTGCTGCCCCTACCTAGAGGCCGCACGTCATGAAGAAGTACAGGGTGCTCGGGGCGGGGGTCGAACCCGCACACCTTGCGGCGCTAGAACCTAAATCTAGTGTGTCTGCCAT
>CAIRLQ010000123.1 GCA_903879465.1 uncultured Opitutia bacterium
CGTCGCCTAGGCGCCGGGGTTTTTTTGTCCCCGGATATGACCGACCACCAGCCACCCTCCTCCATCGGTTTCGCCGCGGGCTTGCTCGGCGAAGAAGCCGTGCGCATGGATGTGCTGGCCCACGGCCCAGGTTGGGTGGCGATCAATAAGCCCGCGGGCATCGCCTTCGAGGAACACCCCTGGCAGAACGGCGCCGCGACGATCCTCGGCCAGCTCCGCACCCAACTTGAAGCCGGCAAGCCGGAGATGGTCCGATTGGGCCTCGCCGAGCCAGCCGCGGTCTTCGGCCCCGAGCCGGAATCTTCCGGTATCGCCATCCTCGCCGACCGCGCCACCACGATGGCCGCCTGGCGCGAAGCCCTCGGCTCGGGTGCTTTCAGTTTCGATTACGAATTCATCGCCCGCACCGAAGACGCACCCGAAGACCCCGGCCTCTGCGACCTACCCGTCGGCATGGATGACTCCCAGGGGCGCGCCTTCGTCTCGCATCGCAACGGCAAGCACGCCGAAACCCGCTTCATGCCCGGGCGCGCCTGCGGACGCTGGCGAATCTGGACCGCGCAATCCCCCTTCCCTCGCCGCGACCAGATTCGCATCCACGCCTCCGAATGTGGCATCCGCATCGCCGGAGAATTAAAATATGGACGCACCGGACGCGTGACACTGACGGACACCACCATCAAAGGTCGCCTCAATAAAGGCGAAGACAAGCCGCTGCACCGCGGGCTACTGCTCCGCCTTTCGCGCGTCTCAGGTAAACTCGACGGCAAGAAATTTGAAGTCCTCTCACCGCGGCCCGATGATTTCGCGACGGTGGTCAAAAGGCTCTCGAAGGGGATCTGATTAGTCCGCCGACGGCAGCCGCAGCGTGAACCGATCGAGCGTCCGGGCGTAACCATCCGGGCTATTGAGCCGCCCGATTGGCGCATACTGGGCGTAATCCACTTTCCACGTTACCGGATCGGCCACACCTTCCCGAACATGGGCGAGCAGGATCTCGACGACGACCAGGCGATTGTCGCCGTAACGACGAATGTCCAGCACCCGGCACTCCAAAGCCACCGGGCATTCCATTAAGATCGGCGCCCGCACCCGCTCAGCGGGTCGCGTGGTGAAACCAGCGCGCGTCACTTCACTCACACCCGGCGGCAAGGGCCGCGCACATTCAACCATCATGGCCGCCACGGCCTCATCACAAAGATGGATGACGCACTCGCCGTTGGCCGCGAGATTAGCGGCCGTATCCTTGGGCGTGCCGTCGTCGCGATCGCCCGGAGCGAACACGGCCATCGGCGGCTCCGTTCCCATGACGTTGAAAAAAGAAAAAGGCGCGGCGTTCGCATTGCCCCCAACATCCACCGTGGTGACGAGTGCGATCGGCCGGGGCACCACCAGGCCGGCGAGTAGCTTGTACGCCAGGCCTCCCGAATGGGCAGCGACGTCAAAACGCAGGCTCATACTTAGACGGGCGGATCGCCAGCGTGCGAAATGATCGCCTCGCGGCGCACCCGGTCTTGGCGGTACGACATGACAAGATAAATGGAGACCCCGACGCAGATACAGGAGTCGGCAACATTGAAAGCCGGGAAGCGGTAATACGGAAGATGGACGTCGATGAAATCGATGACGTGATCGCCGAGCAGCCGATCGCGCACGTTGCCAAGCGTGCCGCCGACAAACAGTCCGAAGGCTAACTGACCGCCCTGCAGTTCGCGCAACAAAGGACGGCGCCAGCGCCACACCAGCGCTAGGACCGCAACTGCCAGGAAAATTAGGAATGGACGCACGTCGTGATCCGCCCCCAAGCCCCAAGCGGCGCCCTTATTGCCGACGTGCACAATCCAGATCCGGTCGGTCAACATGACCGGCGGGCGGGAGGCATCGCTCGCGAAATAAGTACCGAAAGGCAGTTTACGGACGATCAGCAGCTTCGTGCCAACGTCAGCCGCGATCGCGCACAGACACACCACCCAAAAGGCGAGATACGGGCGGAGCCTTGAAATCATGAGGCGGCGCGCGCTCAGGAATCGCTGGGCTCTTCTTCGCCGCCACCGCCGCCGGTGCCGAAGCCGACTTCGTCGCTGATTTCGCCGAGCGGATTGCCTCCGCGGCGCCGATGGGCACGACGATTGCGTTCAAGTTCCTTCTGACCTTCAAGGGAGTAGCGCGTGAAAGGCACGGCAATGAGGCGGGCAGGCGGGATTACCTTGCCGGTGATTTCGCAGGTGCCGTAACTGCCGTTCTTCATGCGTTCGATGGCGTCGGCGATTTCCTTCAGGCCTTCCTGCTCATTGGAAATAAGGGAAAGTGCGAAGTCGCGGTCGGCAGTATCGGTACCGGCGTCGGCCAAATGCTGGGAGTAACCAGAGAGGTCGCCAGAGTCGTCCTTGCCTGACTTTTTCAGGGCTTCCTCAGAGTGGAAGGCTAGGCCTTTATGCAAAGCATCGCGCATGTCCGCGAGGAGGCGGTAGTAGCGGCGGAATTTCTCCGGCACCTGCTTCGACTCATCGACGAAGCCCGCGCCCTTGCGGAAAGGATTCGCCCCACCGAGGAGGTCAGCGATGGAGGCGGTGGCGACGTTGTTCGAACGGCTGCCCTGCGAACGGGCGGCGGCGGCGGCCTTCTCGCGCGCCTTGCGCTCTTCCTCGGGAACCCAGACATTCAGTTTTACTTTGGCCTTATTTCGCTTCTCGAGGAATGACTTGAGGTCGGCGATGGTGTAGAACTGGAGCTTCGCACGAGGAACCACATCCGTTACGCCCGATTGGTCATGATCTCCGCGATGCTTATCCAGCATCTTCTTCTGGGCCTCATGATCGACCTTCGGAGTCTTCGCACCCTTGGCGGCCTTGGCGCCCTTCGCGACGACCGGAGTGGGCAGGCCCTTCGGAGCCTTGGTGGGGGCGACATCCTTCTTTCCCTTGGGCGGCACGACGGCGGCCTTAGAAGACGGCTTCGTGGCGGTCTTACTGCTCACAGGTGGCTTGGTCTTGGCGGCAGGCTTTAACGGCGCCTTCGGCGCCGGAGCCGGCTTGGCCTTGGCCTTGGAGGGAGCGAGTACGGCTTTTTTAGCAGCCTTCTTGGGGTCAGGTTTCTTGGACATCGGTGGAATTAGGAAAGTTGGTTATATTTGGCGACGAGGGCTTCGCGGCAACGTGGGGACACCATACCAAATCTGCCGGCGTCCACAAGTGCGGGAACCCATCTCCAAGAACGTGGGCAGCGGACGCCATCCGCCTTGTCGACGGCAAAGGCCAGGGGTACGCCCGGCTGGGGGGCGAGGCGCACCGAGGAGACAATCCAGGTCTCAGTCAATAGGTCCAGGTGGGCGGCCAGAAGGGCGAAATCGGCATCGGCAGGGTCACCGGCGACAACGACGGCCGCTTCCAGCGACTGGCCGATCTTCTTCTCCTGACGGAGCTTCTCGAGCGGCACATTAACCTGGGCGGCCAACGCCTGAATGCGCGCAAATGCTGTATGGGCGTCGGTGCCGGCGGCATCCTCCCAGTCGGCGGGGACGACCGGCCAGTCCTGCAGATGGATATTGAAGGCATCCGTGTACTCGGTCTTGGCGAGAAGATGCGACCATGCTTCGTCTGCGGTGAAAGGCACGAACGGCGCGATGAGCTTGAGGTAAGCACGCAGCACGAGGTCGATCGCGGTCTGCGTCGAGCGACGCATGGGGTCATTGGGTGCCGTGGTATAAAGCCGGTCCTTCACGACGTTATGATAGGTCGCGGAAAGCGTGCCCGTAGTGAAACCGGCGAGGGCGGCGGCGGCGCGGTGGAACTCATTACGTTCACAAGCGTCGGTCACCTCACGAATCAGCTTGGCGGTCTCGACTAGGACCCAGCGGTCAATTGGGGTGAGCTTGGCGACCGGTACGGCGTGCTGCGCAGCGTCGAAATCAAACAGGTTACCGAGCTGGTAGCGCAGTGAATTGCGCATGCCGCGATACTGATTGGAAACCGTCTCAAAGATTGCATCCGAAAGCGGGATATCGCTCTGGTAGTTCTCCGACCCGACCCAGAGACGCACGATATCGGCGCCGTATTTTTTCACGTAGTCGTCGGCGGCCTGCGGCTTGCCGTCGGACTTGGAAATCTTCTGTCGCTTCTCGTTGACGACGAAGCCGTGCGTGAGGACGGAGCGATAAGGGGCTGAGCCTTTGACCGCGATGGCGGTCCAGAGTGAAGATTGGAACCAGCCGCGGTGCTGATCAGAACCTTCAAGGTAAAGATCGGCCGGCCAGTGCAGGTCGGGGTGGCGCGCGCAGACGGCGAGGTGACTGGAACCGGAATCAATCCACACATCCAACGTATCGCTACCCTTGCGAAGATCCTTTGGCCAGGAGGCAGGCACGGGTGCACCCGCCAGCACTTCTTCGACGGAAGCCGCCCACCACCAATCGCCGCCACGCGTGGCGACTTGCTGGGCGACGTGTCGCACGACGCCGGCATCGAGATAAGATTCGCCGGCGGACGGAGAATAAAAAGCGGGAATGGGCACACCCCAGGCGCGCTGACGTGAGATACACCAATCCGGACGGCCTTCCAATGCGGCCCGGATACGATTCTCACCAGAGGCGGGAATCCATTTCACTTCGCCGACCGCCGCGAGGGCCTTCTTGCGGAGATCACCCCGATCGAGTCCGACGAACCACTGATCGAGCGCACGAAACACCACCGGCGTCTTCGAACGCCAGCAGTGTGGATAAGAATGCTCAAAGCTCTGAGCTTTCAGCAGAGCCCCGCTGGCCCGCAGTAATTCCATCACGGCGATGTTCGCCGGATTCTTGCCGTCGGTCTCAAGCACAGTGATGCCCACGAGCGCAGCGGGGACCTTGCCGTCGTCGGCGTAAGTACCGTCGTCGCGCACCGGACAGTAAGGCTCCAGGCCATACTTTAGGCCGGTCTGATAATCCTCCAGACCGTGGCCTGGAGCGGTGTGCACGCAGCCGGTGCCGGCGTCGGTCGTAACATAATCCGCGAGGACGATCGGGGAATCACGGTCGATGAAAGGATGGCGAGGCAACAGGCCTTCAAGCGCGCGACCCTTCACGCGGAAACCGTCGGTGGCGCCTTCCAGTGCACAGGCGGCGACGAAAGCCTCGCGCAGCGCGGTGGCGACGAGGAAGGAACGGTCGCCGTGACGGACCTCGACGTATTCCAGGTCGGGATGTACGGCGATGGCCAGGTTCGCCGGCAACGTCCAAGGCGTGGTGGTCCAGATGACGACGGAAAGAGGATGCGCGGGCGCGAGTTGCTTCGCTCCAGGATTGGCGACGGGGAACGCGACCCAGACGGAGTGCGAACGCTTGTCCTTATATTCGATCTCGGCCTCCGCGAGGGCAGTCTGACAAGGAATCGACCAGTACACCGGCTTCTTGGAACGATAGACGAGACCCTTTTCAACGAAGCTCGCAAATCCGCCGAGGATCTCCGCCTCGTAAGCCGGATCCATCGTCCGATACTCCGACTTCCAATCCGCGAGAATACCGAGGCGCTTGAACTGCCCGCGCTGGCGCTCGATGTAGGCGGCCGAAAATTCCGCGCACGCCTTCCGCACGCCAAGGGCGTCAAGCGACTGCTTCTTGGCCTGTAATTCCTTCATCACCTTGTGCTCGATGGGCAGACCGTGACAATCCCAGCCCGGCACGTACGGCGTCCGGAATCCGCGCATGGACTTATAACGCAGAATCGAATCCTTCAGGAGCTTATTGAGGGCCGTGCCGATATGGACATCGCCATTGGTGAACGGTGGACCGTCATGCAAGACGAAGGCCTTCTTACCGGCAGCCCGAGCCTGAATCTGAGCATAAAGCCCTTGGCGCTCCCAATGGGCGAGGCGGACGGGCTCGCGTTCGGCCAGCCCGGCGCGCATCGGGAAGTCGGTAACCGGTAGGTTGAGGGTGTCCTTGAGCTCTTCGGCCATGTATAAAGAGGGTGTTAGATGGTTCCGGGGATGATGTCACCCCTCGGGGCGGGCAGGGTGAACGGCCAAGCCAGCGTGGCAAGGGCGGAGATAGGGGCCAACGCCATTCTGGGCGGGATTGACAGAGGGGAAGGGAAAGCCAGCAATGAACCCCCATGGAAAACATGAAGCCTAAGCTCGTCACCAAGCAGGGGGTCATCATCGACCTTGTCCTGACGGTGGTATTCTTCGTCTGGATCACCTCGATCCTCAAGAAGCACGTGCCCTGGGCTGAAGCCGGCCCCACCGCCGTCCTGCTCGGCGCCGCCTATTGCGGCCTGTGCCTCTCGGGCGTATTCTGGATGGCTCTGAGCCTCTTCCGCGTGACCCTCGCCGACCAGATGCTCCCGAAAAGCGCTGATTCGAAGGAAGCGCACTAATCGGCCTCACCCCCCTCCCCTTAGAAGCCGGCTCAAGCCGGCTTCTTTTTGCGCTACTTGGCCGCCGGCACCGCCAAAGCCGCCTCGACGTCTTTCCGTAATTCATCCGCCAATCGACGCTCCTCGATGAAGTCGGCCCAAAGGCGCGAGAATTCCACCGGTGTCGCCGCCGAAAAGCCTTCAAGCCAAGCACCGAACGTCCTCCAAGCATTATGGTAGACGGGATTCTGTCGCAGGATTTCCCGACGCAACGAAGACAAGCGGGCGGCGACGCTCGTCTTCACGGCTGGCAACTCCCGATACTTGATGAGGGCGGCGCCGGCGATGAGTTCATCGCCCTTGCCGAGATCGAAAACGAAACGGGAAATATCATCCAAGGCCTCCGCGGATTCGCGGACGCCTAGACTGACGGGGCTGCGTGAGAGCAATAGCTCCGCACGATGGATCAACCACCACTCCTGCGGCGACTTGGCGAAACCACCGATAAGTTTCAACACCGAGCCACCCTGCGCTGAAGCGATAAGTGCCTTCGCCTGTTCCGAAGATGCGCCCAGCGCCGGTCGCAAAGCCCGCCAGAAAAGAAACGCCTCCCGATCCGGTGCCCGCCCGGCGATGATATCCGCGACCGTCGACGGAGCCTCCCGCCGGCCTTCCCGATACCAAAAATCATTCATCGGTGGACGAAGCTGCGCCAGCGTCTCACACGTCAACGCCTGGCGCGTCCAAGGTTCGCTCGCCGTAACGGGTTGCCCGCCAGCCAAAGCCACCCGCGCCAACCAGGCCCGGGCCGCGGCTTCCGCCGCACGCTCCGGCGCGATCAGCCCATCCCCCAATCTGACCACGATTAAGACCGTGCCAGCCATGACTTTACTCTCCACCGCGCTGAAACCTTTGATGTCGACCGATTCGATGCGGGCCAGCGGCGGCGGCACGGCGGGCATGCTCAAGGTGAATTCGAGGTGGCGCTGCAGCGCCTCGCAATGCGCCGAGAGAAAACTGACCTCGGCGATCTTCTCGCTAAACACCATGGCGATATGGGTGTCGGCGGTGAAGACATGCGCCGGCTCCGGCGCCGCCGGCGCGACTACCGGGGGCGTCGCCGCCAGCCAGGCAACCGTTGCCAGAAGACCGACCATCGCTTAGGCGCTGAAGTGACCTTCGTCCACTTCGACGGGTTCGCCGCCGGAAAGATGCAACGGCTCACCCATCGGCGTCTGGTCGTTCTTCCAGACTTCAATGGTCGCGGGCGCCTCGGGCTTCGGCGAGATCCACTGCCAGCGTCCGATCCCAAGGAAATTCATCAGCACGCCTTTGTCCTGACTCAGGCCAGGGCCAGTACCACGGACGTACGGCTTGTTGCCGATGCCGATCATAAGATTAATAATGAGTGAGGTTCCGGAGCCAGCGGCGGAAGACACGGCGGCGACTTCCTCGGCCTCCTCCGCTGCGATCTCGGCGATAACCTCATCCTCGGCATCGTCCTGCGCTTCGCCTAAGAGGGCAGCTTCTGCAGGGGCATTCACCTCGGCCTCCGTCTCGAGCGCCGTCACCGCCGAAACGCTAGGAGCGGAGGCCACCGAAGGGTTTTCCCGGATCTGACGCACCTCCTCGCGCACAGAGGAAATCGCTGCTTCCAGCTTATCTAATTCCTCGGCCGACTGTTTGGCCGCCTTCTTAATTTCTTCGCGCACAGTCTTTAATTCGGATTCCAGCGCCCGTGCCGCCTCCTCGCGACCAGCGGTCGCCGCGACCGTCGCTTCATCGACGTCGGCCACCACGCCCCGCAAGGTCGTGGCAAGCGCGTCGACCTTGCCGGAAATTTCTTCGACGGCGTCATTGGATTTCGTGGCGTTCGCGACCTGCAGGTATTTCTTTTCGAGGTCGGCCACGGTCGCCTTAAGCGCATTGATCTCGGCCGAAGCGCGCTGCGCCACCGCGACCGCAGAGGCCTCCGCCGCCTTTTGTGTAGATAACTCCACCTCGACGATACGTCGGTTCAGGGCGTCCGAACCGGCCCGGACGCTCTCGCGCTGACGGTCGATCTCCTCGGCGAGCTGGGCGCGGAGCCGTGCCTGCTCGGCCTGGCGCTCGGCCTTACCGCCACCATCCTTGAGCACTGGAATCACCACGATCAGCGAGGCGATCAAAATCGCCGAGATGACAAGGAAGGTATCGAAGCCGTCGCGCTTATCCGGAATCACGCACAAGATGGCGATGACGGCGATAAGGTCGGCGGCGACGAGGAACCATTTTTCTCTGAGCAGTTTTTGGAGTTCGCGGTTCATGGAGTGGGGTGGGGAAATTCCTAGCGAGGCCGTTCGACAAAGCCAACCTTGCGATTAACCTTCGAAAGCGTGCGGAAAGCCGTAGCCTGAGCCTGTTCGGCGCCAGATTTGAAGATGCGGTCGAGCTCGGCGCGGTCCTTGATTAACTCGTCGTAACGTACCCGGACTGGGTCGAGCGTGGCCACGACGGCGTCCGCGACGGCCTTCTTGAAATCGCCATAACCCTTACCAACAAACTCGACTTCCAACTCGGCCACCGCGCGGCCCGTGCAGGCCGACATGATGGAGAGCAGGTTCGTGACACCGGGTTTATCCGGACCGGAACGTACCTCCGCCGAGGAATCGGTGACGGCCGACATAATCTTCTTCCGCACCTCTTCGGGGCGGTCCGTGATAAACACGGTGGCGGCGTGATTCGGGTCCGACTTCGACATCTTCGCGGTCGGATCCCGCAAAGACATAATGCGCGAGCCGACCTTGGAAATAAAAGGCTCAGGGACCTTGAAGGTTTCTGAATAACGATGATTAAACTTCTCCGCGAGGTCGCGGGCGAGTTCGAGGTGCTGCTTCTGATCATCGCCCACCGGGACCAGCGAGGCGTTATAAAGCAAGATGTCCGCCGCCATTAGCACAGGGTAGAAAAGCAGCCCGGCATCGACAGACTCATGCTTGCGCGACTTGTCCTTAAATTGAGTCATGCGCTCGAGCTGGCCCAGCGGGCAGAGGCAGCCCAAAATCCAGGCGAGCTCGGTGTGGCCGATGACGTGCGACTGGACGAATAAACGGCTGCGCGCCGGGTCGAGCCCGCAGGCGACATACTGCGCCAGGCAGGAGTAAGTGTTATCCCGGAGCTGAGCCGGCACATGGGTGACCGTGATGGCGTGCTGATCGACGATACCGAAATAACACTCGTAGTCGTCTTGCATCCGCCCCCAATTCAAGACCGCCCCAAGGTAATTACCCAGATGCAGTCGGCCGGTCGGCTGGGCACAGGTCAGAACCACGGGCTTGGCGGCCTTTTTTTCGCTAATTTCGCTCATTCCTATGGGGCCAGCGTGGCAAGGGGCCCGCCCCGCATCAAGCGGATTGGGCGACGGGTGACGCTTGAAATAGGGAAACGACCCGCCTAGATAGAACCTCGCCCCAAAGACACGCCTATGTTCCTCGCCGAAGCAGCGCCATCCGTGACCTCCGCCTCCGCGGCACCCCCCAGCAACCCTTTTATCATCGGGGATCTTCACAATGTAGTGGGCGCAGCTCCGCAAGACTGGCTCAACATCATCGTCCACTCCATCGGCTACATCGCCATCGCCTACCTCGTCGGCTGGGCGGCCAAGAAACTCCTGCGCTGGGCGTCCAAGAAATTCACCGCCAGTCCAATCTTCGAAGCCACCGTCGGGGCCGTCGGCAAAGCCCTGCCGGCCATCCTGCCCGCCTACACAATCCTTTACCTGATCCGGGACAACAAGGCCTTCCTCGCCCACGCCGGCGTCCTGGAGTACGCCGCCACCGCCGCGATTTTCCTCTGTTCCCTCGCCCACACGACCGCCGTGTTCTACTTGGTCGCGATTCCAATCGCCTGGGCCCAGAAACTGGCCGACCAGACGGAGAACAAACTCGACGACATCCTCGTGCCGATGTTCGCGACGGTCGTCCGCATTGCGGTCGTACTCGTCGGCTCCTTTAAGGCCATCTCCATCGTCGACCCGAAAGCCTCCGATGCAATCCTGGGCCTGCTGGCCGGTGCCGTCGTCGGCCTAGCCTTCGCCTCCCAGGACACGATTAAGAACGTGTTTGGCGCAGTGATGCTCATCATCGACCAGCCCTTCACCCTCGGCGATATTATCAATACAGGCACGCATGAAGGTAAGGTCGAAGCCCTCGGCCTGCGCTCCACGGTAATCGTGCTGATGGATGGCCAGAAACTCGCCATCCCGAACGGCGACCTCGCCACGCGCCCGATCGTGAACATCACCCGCCGTGATTTCATCCGCGGCCAAGACCTCGTACACCTCGAGACCAATACGCCGGCCGAAAAGGTCGCCCAGGCGGTCGAAATTATCCGCGAGCTGCTCTTGAACCACGAGGGCCACCGATCCAGCCACCCTCCCCTCGTCCATGTCGTCGAATTCGCCGACTGGGCGGTGAATATTCGCCTGATGTATTGGTACTACCCAGCCAACGCGGTCCGCCAACTCGACTTCAACCAGAAGCTGATCCTGCAGATTGTCGACCGCCTCCAGAAGGCCGACATCCGTCTCGCTGTCATGGGCACCCCCCAAAACCGCTAAACTTTCCGACCATGCCCCTCATCGAAGCCAAAAACCTCACCAAGTCCTACGGTGCGATCCGCGCCGTGCACGACGTCTCCTTCTCCGTCGAACGGGGCGAAGTCGTCGGTTTCCTCGGGCCCAACGGCGCCGGGAAATCCACCACCATGAAGATGCTCACGGGTCACCTTCGCGCCGATGCCGGCAGCGCGGTGATCGCGGGCTTCGACGTCGCCGAGCGCTCCGTCGAAGCAAAGCAGCATCTGGGCTACTCGCCCGAAGGCGCCCCGGCCTACGGCGAAATGACCGTCCGCGAATTCCTCCGCTTCGCCGCCGACCTGCGCGGACTCAGTGACCCCGCCGAAAGCGTCCGCCAGACCCTCGAACTCTGCCGCCTCAAGGAAGTCGCCGCCCAAACCATCGATACACTCTCGAAGGGCTACCGCATGCGCGTGGGCTTCGCCCAGGCGGTGCTGCATGACCCAGAGGTGCTAATCCTCGACGAGCCCACCGACGGCCTCGACCCGAACCAGAAATTCGAAGTGCGCCGCATCCTCAAGGAGATGGCCGCCCGCAAGGCCGTCATCGTCTCGACCCACATCCTTGAAGAAGTCGGCGAGCTCTGCACCCGCGTGGTTGTCATCGCCAAGGGCGAAGTCCGCTGCGACGAGTCCCGCGATAAGTTCCTCGCCCGCGGCCCCGACCTCAACGCCGTCTTCCGCCAACTCACCGCCTAATTCCTCTCCCCATGTCTTCTTCCGAAAAATCCCCGTCCGTCGGCCTCGCGCCCTTCACCGCCATCCTGCGCCGTGAATTCGCCGGCTACTTCCGCACCCCGCTCGCCTACGTCTTCCTTGCTGTGTTCAACGCCTTCGCGGTGTCCCTGGCGTTCTTCGTCGGCGGGCTCTACGAATCCGGTATCGCCAGCCTCGACCGGTTCTTCCTCTACCACCCGTGGCTGTGGGCCTTCCTGGCGCCCGCCGCGGGCGCGCGCCTCTGGGCGGAAGAACGCCGCCAAGGCACAATCGAGCTCCTGCTCACGTGGCCCGTCACAGTCTGGCAGGTCGCACTCGGTAAATTCCTCGCCGCCTGGGCCTTCCTGGCCTGCGCCTTGCTGATGACACTCCCGATCGCCTTCACGGTCGGCTGGCTCGGCAAACCCGACTGGGGCGTGATCGCCTCAGGTTATGTCGGCTCACTGCTCTGCGCCGGTGCTTGCCTCGGTATCGCCGCGATCGCCTCCGCGCTCACACGCAGCCAGGTCATCGCCTTCGTCACAGGCTTCCTCGCCTGCTTCATCCTCGTGCTCGTCGGCTACGGCGTCTTCGACGAACTCCTCGCCGGCCTGCTCGGTTCGGCTAGCATCGACGAGATCCGTCGCCTCGGCCTCTGGCGCAACCTGGAGCCCTTCACCCTCGGGCTGATCGATGTCCGCCCTATTGCCTACTTCGTGTCTGTCGCCCTCGCCGGCCTCGGACTCAGCACCATCATCGTCGAACGTCGCTAATCGGAAACCAAAGCCATGAACCGCTCCCAAGCCCTCCTCGCCGCCTTCGCCGTCCTCGCGGCCGCATTCTTCCTCAACCTAATCTTCAGCTCCATCGGCTTCCGTGCCGACCTCACCGAAGATCGCACGTTCACACTCTCTCCAGGCTCGCGACGTATCGTCGCCCGCCTCGAGGAACCCGTCACGCTCGAGTTCTTCGCCAGTCGCTCTGACGTCAAACTCCGCCCCTACCTGGAAAGTTACTCGCGCCGCATCGAGACGTTGCTGCGCGAATATGTCGCGGCCTCCGGCGGCAAGGTGAAGTTAATTATCACCGACCCACGTCCCGACACCAAGGAAGAGCAACGGGCTCAGCGACACAACCTCGGCGGCATGCGTGCGGCCCAAGGTAACGCTTACCTCGGCCTAACGGCCCAACAGGCCGACTCGGTGAAAGCCATTCCGGTACTCGATCCAAGCCGTGAGAAATTCCTGGAGTTCGATATCTCCAAACTGATCGCCTCCGCTTCGCGCCTCGATCGCCCGAAGCTCGCCCTGATCAGCTCCCTGCCGATTACGAATCAGGCTCCCGCCGGCAACGAGCAACAGCCCGGACCCGCTGACTTCCTGGTCGCAGAACTTGGCCAAACGTTTGAGGTGATTACGATTAACACACAGGCAACCGAACTACCGAAAGACACCGCCGTGGTCGCACTCATTCACACGCACCACATGACGGAGCAGCTGTCCTTCGCCGTCGACCAGTTCCTCATGAACGGCGGACCAATCTTCGCCGCCGTGGACCCGCTCTCGCGCATCCAGAAATTCCAACAGGGCAACATGCCCTTCATGATGGCCCCGATGGCGATGACGGCCGCGAGCGACCCTACGCTATTCCGCGGTTGGGGGATCAACGTCGAGACGGAAGCGGTCCTTGCTGACGCCGCCAACTCCGTCACGATTCGCGGTTCCCGCGGCGAGCCGACGCAATACCAGCCGGCCTTCTCCGCTGGACCCGCCGCCTTTTCCAAGGATTCTCCGCTAACCAGCGACCTACATCAGATCAGTTTCATGGAGGCCGGTGAATTATCGCTGATTTCTGGAGCCGAAAAGAATCTGAAGTTCGAACCGCTCGTAACCCTCGCGGGCCCCTCGGTCGGGACGGTTTCCGCCATGGCCGCCAACGCCGGGCCCTTCGAAAAGGTGGCCCTCTCCTTCAAACCCGATGGAAAGTCGCGCGTGGTCATCGCCTCGGTCTCCGGTAATTTCAAAAGCGCGTTCCCCAAGGGCGCCCCCGCCGCCCCGGCCGAACCGACCAAGCCCGGCGAACTACCTAAACTCGCCACAAAGACGGCCGCGACAGCACACCTCGCGGAAAGCAAGAAACCCGGCCGAGTCATCATCGCCGGCGATTCGGATTTCCTCCTCGACCCGTTCACCGTCCGCCAGCGCCAGAATGCAATGGAAACGGTGAATGACAACCTGGCCTTCGTGCTAAGCGCCCTTGAAACCCTCGGCGGTAGCGACGAACTCGTCTCGCTGCGCTCCAAGGGCTCATCGATCCGCCCGTTCAAGCGCGTCCAAGAACTCGAACGCATCGCCCAGATGCGCTATCAGGCCAAGCTCGAAGAAATCGAGCGCCGCCTCGAAGAGGCCAACACGAAAATCTCCGAGCTCTCCCGCCAATCCGGGGGCGCCAATCCAAAGGGCATCGTAATCACCCCTGAGATGCAGCGTGAAATCGAGAAATTCCAAGCCGAGTCCGACAAGCTCTCCGAAGAACGACGTGTCATCCGCCGCGGTCTCAGCGAAGACGTCAATTCCCTCGGTCGCCACTTGGAGGTGCTCAATCTCCTCGCCGGTCCGGCCCTCGCACTGCTCTTCGGCCTGCTTTACACCCTGGCCCGCCGCCGCAAGCTCTCCTAATCGCCATGCGCAACAAAAACCTGCTCATCGCTACCCTCGTCTTAGGCCTGCTCGCCTTTGCGGCGGTCCAGCTCAACCGCGAACCAAAGAAAGCCGACACCGACAAGCAGCCGCTCGTCCCGGCCGCCCTACTCGACTCGCTGAAGACGCTCTCGATCAAGGCCAATGGCAAATCGGTCACGGTCGACAAGGCCGCCGACGGCTCCTGGTCCGTACGCGAGAAATTCTCCCTGCCGGCCGACGTAGAAAATCACCTAACGCCGCTCATTCGCTCGCTACAGAAGGCCAATAACTACGGCCTGCTGACGTCGAACGCCAAGCGCCTCGAGAAACTCGGCCTCACCGATTCCTCCCTCACACTCACAGGGGCCGACGGCAAGTCACTCGCGCTTGAAATCGGTAAGCAGACCGAAGATGGCCTTGGCAACAGCGCCCGCCTCCAAGGACAACCTCACGCGATCCGCACCGACTTCACCGGCTACCTCGACGGCGATCCGACTTCGTGGACCGATTTGACACTCTTCTCGGCGAAGCCCGAGGAAATCAAATCCGTCAGCTTCACTTGGGCCGACGGCAAAGCGGAATACGCCCGCCCGGCCAAGGGCCAACCCTTCGCTGGCAAAGAAGGACAGGCCATCGAAGATATGTGCAGCACCATCGGTAATGTGCGCTGCGCTGACGTCGTCGCCAAAGGTGATAAAGAGATCGAAGCCGCCTACGCCAAATCCTGGCAGGTGAAACTCGGGCTCTTCGACGGCGGCAGCGTAGTACTGACTTTCGCCAAGCTCGCCGGCAAGACGCCCAACGAACAGGGCAAGGTCTTCGTCCGAGCCGCGCACGCCGACCCAAAGCACAAGACGAACAGCCTCGCGGCCAAGGGCGAGTTCATTGCCCAGTCTTGGCTCGCCGAGCAGGTGCCCGCCTCCGCCGCCGACTTCAAGAAATCCCAGCAAGCCCAAGCCCCACAGACCGCCCCGACGATTCAGATTCCGGGCCCCAGCCCGACGATCGTGACTTCGCCGGAGATTAAGCTGAAATAAGCCCGGCTTCCGCAAAAGCCCTTGCCTCCCGAGGCGAGGGCTTTTTTGTGTCTGCATCCGATGGCCGCCGCCGAATCCCAGTCCCTCAGCACCTACCTGCCCGCCCTCGTGCAGATTGTCCTCGGGCTCTCCGTCCCCGCGGTCATCCTGATTGTCAGCCACGTCTTCGGCCAGCGCGCCAAGGGCAACTACATCAAGGACAAGGCCTACGAGTGCGGCCTGCCGATGGAAGGAAAGCCCCACCCTCGCTTCGCCGTGAAGTTCTACGTGACGGCGATGCTCTTCATTCTGTTCGACATCGAAGTCGTCTTCCTGGTGCCGTGGGCCCTGGTCTACCGCGAGTTCCTCGCCGCCGGCATCGCCATCACAGCCGCCACCGCCGTCTTCCTTGGCGTCCTCGTCCTCGGCCTGCTCTACGAGTTCAAGCGCGGCGCGTTGGAGTGGGATAAGTAAGCCCGGGACTCCCTGCCGCCTTC
>CAIRLQ010000124.1 GCA_903879465.1 uncultured Opitutia bacterium
ACCCCGCCTCCACCCGTTGCTGAAGGTACTCCGCCTCCGCCTGCGGTCACGGGCGCGGGAACAAAAGGCACCCTGCCTCCGCCCGTAGCCGAAGGCACCCCGCCTCCGCCCGCTGTCAAGGGAGCAGGCACGAAAGGAACCCCGCCTCCGCCCGTTGCTGAAGGAACCCCGCCTCCGCCTGCGGTCACCGGCGCTGGCACGAAGGGCACCCAACCTCCGCCCGTAGCCGAAGGAACCCCGCCTCCACCCGTTACCCAAGGAACCCCGCCGCCACCTACGGCTAAGGGTGTCGAGAAAGTCGAAGGCGTCCATCCTCCCGAGGCCGTGAAGCCTGCCGCCGGTGGTATCATGCCCGTCCAGGGTGTCACAGGAATCGGTGCGGTTAAGCAGCAGAACCTTGAAGCCGCGCTTCAGGTGAAGCCTGCCGCTAAGCCCGACCCGAAGACGGCCCATGCCGCCGCCGCCCTCCTTGGTGGCCCCGCTCCAGTTCCCAAGGGGCCGGAGAAGGATGCCCGTATCATTTTTGAAGAAGCTAAAAAAATCCCCGACAACGGTTCCTGATTACCCCTTTTCATATAAAATAAAAACATGAGACTGATTCGACCTATCCTGTTCTGTGCCGCGGTCACTTTGGCCGCCGGCCTTTCTGCCCAGCAACCCCTCGATGCCAAAGTGCAGAGGCAGTACGAGAGTCTGCTGCGCCAGCACTATTCCCGCGACCTCAATGAGGTTTTTGCCGCGATGGAGCGCTCGGCTAAGGTGCAGGATGACTCGCCCGCCGACGTCCGCTTTATGCATGCTTTCCGGCTTGGGGACTGGATGGTAGTTCGCTCCGAACTCGCCAAGCTCCCGGCGGATCTCTCCCGTGGTATTTACGACAAGATGTTGTCTGATCTCGCCGAGCGTCCGAAGAGTGGCGTGCGCCTTGAGGATGTCTTCGCCCTGTCTGATGCCGTTGCGGGTGAGTTGACTGACATCGAAATCCGGAAGCTGGGTCAGATGCTCGGTCAAATCGTTCCTCCCTCTGAAAGCTTTTGGGTCGCCGAGCGTTTGAAGCGCGGCACGGAACACTTCGGCGGCAAGGACCCCGCCCGTCGTCTGGCGGCCGGACGTCTTCTACTGGCCGGAGGTTTTAAGGAGCTCGCCCGCGAATACCTCCCCGATGAGGCCAACCTGGAAAAAATCGCCGATGAAGGGCTCCGAGCTGAAGTGGCGGCGTTTCTGGCCACGGAGCAGGTCACTGAACTCGCGCAGCGTGATCAGGTCCAGCGCATCTGGGATGACAATCTGAGTATTCTGAAGGCAGGCCGTGGGAATGACTACGCAAAGAGCAAGGCAGCCACCGCACTCGTCCAGGTACTTACGCAGGTGCCGAGCACCGCACTCAGTGCGACCTTCGATGATCTCATTAAGAATCAGCCAGACGTCGCTTTGAGGATTATAGCCGGCCTGGAGCAGCGATTACAGACCGATTCTGGCAAGCAACCAGGGGCACGTATGGATAATCTCCGGGCCCAGACCGTATTGGCTGGCCTGATCGCAGACCA
>CAIRLQ010000125.1 GCA_903879465.1 uncultured Opitutia bacterium
ATGCACGACGACCTTACGCTTGACCGGATGGACCATCAGTTTTTTTCAGTTCATCGAGGTGCTCGATAAAAATATCGGAAATGTTGACGTGGCTGAACGTGTGGTGTTTTTTCTGGTGGCGCCCGAAGCTGTAATCGCAATCCGGGCACAGCGACAGAACGGGTTTGGCCTTGATGCGGCGGAACGCCATCAGGCTGATGTTGGCGACCTGCTTTTCCATGTCCTCGTCGCCGAAGTGCCAGTGGAAAGCGCCACTGCAGTTCTCCGGCCCGAGCAGCTTGGTGAGAGGTGGACCCGCAAAACCGGACAGGGGTATAAGTGAAGTTCTGCTCTAATAGGCGACGCAGTCGCCAAGGAGCAAAGAAGATGAGACGCCCACGCCGCAACCACTCAGCGGCATTCAAAGCAAAGGTGGCCTTGGCCGCCTTGAAGTCAGACCAGACGCTCGCGCAGTTGGCCGAGCGCTTCGATGTACACCCGAACCAGATCACGCAATGGAAGGCCGAGCTGCTGGAGCGTGCCGCCGAGGTATTTGCCACGGCAGCCGAGAAGCGCGAGGCCGGGCCGGACTTGAAGGCGCTACACGCCAAGATCGGGCAACAGGTGCTCGAGATTGATTTTTTGGCCGGCGCGCTCGGTCGCATCGGCGATGCGAGCGCAAAACGATGATCGACCCCGGGCACAAGCTGCCTCTCGTGCGCCAGGCGAAACTGCTAGACCTGTCGCGCTCCTCGGTCTACTACCTGCCGCAGCCCACGTCCGAATCGGACTTGGCGTTGATGCGCATCCTTGACCGCTGGCATCTGGACTATCCTTTTGCCGGCAGCCGGATGCTGCGCGACATGCTCAGACTCGCCGGGCACCGGATCGGCCGCAAACACGTGGCTACGCTGATGGGCAAGATGGGTATCGAGGCGCTGTATCGCAAAGCCAACACCAGCGGCCGGCATCCGGCGCATCGCATCTATCCGTACCTACTGCGCGGCTTGGTTATTGATCAACCTAACCAAGTTTGGGCGATGGACACGACTTACATCCCGATGCGCCAAGGCTTTGTGTACCTGACAGCGGTGCTCGACTGGGCGAGCCGGCGTGTTCTGGCCTGGCGGGTCTCCAACAGCCTCGCGGCGGATAGCTGCGTCGAGGCGCTGGAGGAGGCGATTCACCGCTATGGGGCACCGCAGATCATGAACACCGACCAGGGAAGCCAGTACACCAGCTCGGCCTTCATCGGTGTGCTCGAGAGTCAGGGCATCAGTATCAGTATGGACGGCAAGGGCTGCTGGCGCGATAACGTGTTCGTCGAGCGGCTCTGGCGGTCAATCAAGTACGAGGAGGTCTACCTGCACGGCTACGACAGCGTTACCACCGCCAAGGCCGGCATTGCCCGCTACCTCGCCTTCTACAACAGTCGCCGGCCGCATCAAAGCCTTGACGGCCAGACCCCGGACACGCTTTACTTCAACCAGGCGCCGCTCGCCGCGGCGGCTTAACCCCGCAGAACCCACTTATAAACTCCTAAAAACTGTCCAACTGCGCGGGGCCACCTCTGTGATCAGCGATCAATTCGCGCGATGTTTTGTAAAAATTCCCCTCTCGATCGGGCTTATTGGTCGCTGCGTCGACTACGTTCACGCCAGCCTTTACCGTTGTCGCCACGACCGAAACACCCGCATCTGCTAGAGCAAGAGCAGAGCAATCTGTTAGAAAGCCTACAAGCAAAGAGGTAAAGAGCCTACGGCGGATAATTTAATTGTCGCTGTCAACACCGAAACCGACGTAGCTATCCCGGATAGCTGTGCTGCCCCGGAAGCGAAGCGCGGAGCGCAAGAACATTGGAATGTCGCTCCACGAACCACCACGCACCACACGTTGAGAACAATCGCCTGTAGCCCATGCACGACCATCACCCGGAGCATCACCGTAATTACCGTTCCAACAATCTTCCGTCCATTCCCACACATTTCCAAGCATATCAAACAGCCCAAACGCATTCGCGCGATAGCTACCCACAGGGGCAGTATGGGCATAACGGTCATTGCAATTGGCGACTAACCAATTGGCAGCGCCCGGCACCTGTGCCTTGGTCGTCTGGTCAGCCCCATTGGCATAAGCGCAGGACTCGTCCCCATAATCTCCCCAGAAGCGCCTTGTTGTCGTTCCCGCCCTAGCCGCGTACTCCCACTCCGCTTCCGTTAGCAACCGGTACGCCTTGCCTGTCCTCTGACTGAGCCAGACCACAT
>CAIRLQ010000126.1 GCA_903879465.1 uncultured Opitutia bacterium
GGCCAAGAAGCTGAAGAGCGGACTTTACCTCGACTCCAAGGCGGGCTGGAAAAAAGGCGGCGAATCCGGCAAAGCCATCATCGTCCCCGGGAAACCGGAGGAAAGCCTGCTGCTTCGCTCAATCCGCCACACCGAGGTCGACCTGGAAATGCCCCCGAAGAAGCCGAAGCTTCCCGATCCGGTGCTGGCCGACTTCGCCGCTTGGATTAAAGCCGGTGCCGTCGACCCGCGCGACCAAGCCACCGTCGAAGCCAAGCGAGGAGACAAGAACTGGTGGTCGCTCCAAACTCTCGCCAAAGATTTCAAGCACGCGGACATCGACGGCTTCATCGACGCCAAACTTACCGAGCAGAAACTGGCCCGCAGCGCGCCAGCCAAGCCGCAAGCGTTGATCCGCCGCCTCAGCTATGACCTGACCGGACTCCCACCCTCCCAGGCCGAAGTCGACACTTTCGTTACGGCCCATCAGGCCGACGCCCGCAAGGCGACCGAAGCCCTCGTCGACCGCCTACTCGCCTCCCCTCGCTACGGCGAGCACTGGGGCCGCCACTGGCTCGACGTTGTTCGATTTGGCGAAAGCAAAGGCTTCGAAAAAAACGCCGTCATCGACGACCTCTATCCGTTTCGCGACTACGTCATCCGCTCACTGAACGAGGATAAGCCCTTCGACCAGTTCATGCGCGAACATCTCGCCGGCGACGTCATAGGGAAATTCAAGCCCGAGGTCGAGATTGGCAGCGCCTTCCTGGTCGCGGGACCTTACGACGATGTCGGGAATCAAGATAAGAACGCCCAAAAGGTAATCCGTGCGGCCACGCTTGACGACATGGTGACTGCGACCGGCAGCGCCTTCCTCGGACTGACCATCAACTGTGCTCGTTGCCATAACCACAAGTTCGACCCCATCCCCACTGAGGATTATTATCGTATCCGCGCCGCTTTTGAAGGCGTCGTCCACGGGCGCCGGCCGGTCGCCACACAGGCACAGGCCAAGGCCTACTACGCCGCCATGGGCCCGCTGACCCAAGACCATGCCAAGCTCATCGCCGAACAGTCTGCGCTGAGCAAGGCCATCGAAACCAAGGCCAAGACCTTGCTCGCCACGCGCAAATACCTGCGACCCAAGGTGGACACCTTGCTCACCGAAGAGAAAATCGCTCCGACCGAGGCAAGGTACATCAAGCTGACCCTGTCGGCCACCTCGGCCAACCCGCTGAGCGGCGTCGGTGGACGTATTTCAGAGTTCGAAATCTGGACCGACGAAGCCACACCTCGTAACGTCGCACTCGCCTCCAATGGCTCCAAGGCCGAAGGCGTCAAGGCCACCTCCGCCGAAGACTTCCCCTTAGCCTACAGCGCCGCCCTCACCATCGACGGCGACGAAGGGGCGCAATGGCATATCGGCAAACCAGCCGAACTCGTCATCACCCTGCCGCGCGTCGAGAAGATCGGCCGCCTGGCCTATCGCACCGCCAAGGGACGAATCCTGCGCGACACCTCGCAAGGCGCCACGCCCTGCGAATACGAGATGTTCGTCTCCCTGGACGGCAAAGAATGGAAGAAGGTCGCCGACTCCTACGACCGCGAAGCCTGGTCGCCCGCACACGCTTTCGAACGTGTCCGCAAGGAAGTCACCACTCCCGGCGAAGCTAAGCAGCTCGCCGACCTGACGCGCCAGCTAGCTGACATCGACAAGCGCATCGCCGACTTACCGAAGTTACCCTCTGCCTGGGTCGGCACGCACCAAGCGAAACCCGCACCGACCTTTGTGCAAAAAGGCGGCGACCCCACCAAGCCCGCTGGCCAGGTCGTGCCGGCTAGCCTCCAGGTCCTCGATCGAGTCACGCCGAAATATGAATTGAAGGCCGATGCGGACGAAGGAGAACGCCGTGTGGCGCTAGCCAACTGGATTACCCGGGACAATCCCATCACCGCCCGCGTCCTCGCCAACCGCCTCTGGCATTACCATTTCGGCACCGGCCTCGTGGACACCCCGAGCGACTTCGGCTTCCTCGGCAGCAAACCCACCCACCCCGAGTTGCTCGACTTCCTCGCCCAACGGCTCGTCGCCAGTGGCTGGAAAATCAAGGCCTTGCACCGCGAAATCGTCCTCTCGCAGACCTACCTGCAATCAGCGGATTTCAATCCTGCCGCCGCCCGCGCCGACAAGGACGCACGCCTGCTCTGGCGTTTCCCGCCGCGACGCCTCGGCGCGGAGGAGATCCGCGACACCCTACTCGCGACCGCGGGCGAGTTGAAGCTCGAGCCCATGGGTGGCCCCGGCTTCCGCCTCTACCGCTATTTGGTGAACAACGTCTCGACCTATATTCCACTGGATACGCAAGGACCCGAGACCCACCGCCGCGCCGTCTACCACCAGAACGCCCGTGCCAGCGTCGTCGACGTCCTCAACGACTTCGACCTACCCGACATCGCCTTCGCCGCGCCCAAGCGTTCCAACACGACGACCCCCCTGCAATCGCTGACACTATTTAATAACAGCTTCACGGTCGACATGGCCAAGGCCCTCGCCGCCCGCCTCGACGGAGCGGACCCCATTGCCCAGGCCTACGCCTACGCCCTCCAGCGCCCACCCACCGCAACCGAACGGGCCGCCGCAAAAAAGCTTATTTCTAAGCATGGCAAGCCGGCCTTCTGCCGCGCGTTACTCAACGCCAACGAGCTTCTATTCATCGAATAGCGGCGGAGTAAGCACCCCCGACCAGCGTCGACCGGATTTCAGCCCCACC
>CAIRLQ010000127.1 GCA_903879465.1 uncultured Opitutia bacterium
CTGCGCGCACAGGTGGAGCGGATGCTCAATTCCCCGAAGGTGCATCGCTTTACGGAAAACTTCACTGGGCAGTGGCTCGACCTAAGGAAAATCGACGCCACCATCCCCGACCCCCAGCTCTATAGCGAATTCGATTACCTTCTCCTGGCGGCGATGCCCAAAGAGACGCACTTTTTCTTCGAAGAAGTTCTCAGCAAAGACCTGAGCCTGCTCAGCTTCGTCGACTCCGACTGGTCGATGCTCAACGAACGCCTCGCCAAACTCTACGAGATACCAGGCGTAAACGGGGATGCGTTCCGGAAAGTCATCCTCCCAAAGGAAAGCCATCGGGGCGGCGTGATGACACAGGCCAGCATCCTGAAGGTAACCGCCGACGGTACACGCACTTCCCCCGTCCTCCGAGGCAAGTGGATCCTTGAGCGTATCATCGGAAAACCTCCGACACCGCCACCGGCCGACATTCCCGCAATTGAACCTGACATCCGCGGCGCCACCACCATCCGCGAACAACTCGCCAAGCATCGCAACACCCCCGCCTGCGCCAGCTGCCACAACCACATCGACCCGCCGGGCTTCGCCTTGGAAAATTTTGACCCCATCGGTAATTGGCGCGAGTTTTACCGCGTCCCGGTCCGCACTAAGGCCGGTATCGTCAAGCTACCCTACGCGGGAGGACGGGTGGCATATCGCGGACTCGACGTCGAAAAAGGCGGCCAAACCCCCGAAGGACGGGCCTTCAAGGATGTCAGCGATTATAAGAAAATTATCCTACAAGATAAAGACCAGCTGGCCCGCAGCCTGACCAGCAAACTCATGATTTATTCAACCGGTGCGGACATCCAGTTCGCCGACCGCGAAGTCGTTGAAGGAATCGTCGCCAAGCTTCGCCAGAAGAACTATGGCTTCCGTTCGCTCGTGCACGAGATTGTCCAGAGCCGCGTCTTTCTAAACAAGTAACCCAACCCCTTTAAACACACCCCAAAACCATGGCCCCTCCCCGTCTCGATCGTCGAACCTTCCTCCGTGCCTCCGGCATCGCCCTCGGCCTACCCTTCCTCGAGGCAATGATTCCCGCCAGCGCCGCCGAGGCTAAAAAGAGCGAGGCCCAGCAATCCCGCATGGTGCTCATCGGCCAACCCCTCGGGATGTATGCGCCGAACTTCTTCCCGACCAAGGCTGGCCGGGATTATGAAGCGAGCCGCTATCTGAAAACCATTCAAGCCCACCGCGAGCACTTCACCGTTTTCTCGGGCATGTCCCACCGCTACGCGGCCGGTCACTTCGCGGAATGTGGCCTTTTCACCGGAGTGCCCTCGGAGATGATCCGCTCCAACGACATCAAGAACGGCATCTCGCTCGACCAGGAAGTCGCCTCCCATATCGGCAACCAGACCCGCTTCGCTTCGCTCAACCTGGGCGGCGGAGACTTCGTCTGGAATCGACGCGGGGTACGCATGCCTCCTGAAACCCGCGCGATCCAAGTCTTCAAAAAGCTTTTCATCGCCGGCACGCCTGAGGAGGAAAAACGCGGAATGCAAAGAGTCAAAGACGGCCAGAGCATCCTAGATGATCTGGGCGAACAAATCAAATCCCTCAACCGCCGGGTGAGTAGCACGGATCGCAATCGCCTCGACCTGTTCCTGACGTCGGTGCGCGACGCCGAGCACACTTTGAAGCAGGATGAATATTGGAGCAAGACCCCGAAGCCGCAAGTCAAGTACCCCACGCCCACGACCGAATTCAACGGCACTCAACTCATCGAGCGCTCGCGCCAGTGGTATGACATCGTCCACCTCGCCTTGCAGACGAACTCCACCCGGGTCATCACCCTTTCGCTCGGCACCCAAGAGCGCCCCGAGATTCCGGGCGTCAACCTCGGCCACCACGACGCCTCCCACCACGGCCTCGACCCGGCGAAACTTGAACAGCTCGCCCTGATTGAAGAAGCCGAAATCAAGGTGTTCGGGGAATTCATCGAAAAGTTAAAAACCAGCCGAGACGGCGAACGCACGTTGCTCGACCGCACCGCGGTCTTCTATTCCAGCAACCTCGGCAACTCGTCTTCCCATGATAACAACAACTTGCCAATTATTCTGGCGGGAGGAAGTTTCAAGCACCAGGGACATGTCGCACACGACACCAAGAAGAACCAATTGCTCTCGAATCTCTACGTCCGGATGCTTCATCACATGAACATTGAAGCGAAGTCCTTCGGCGCGAGCACCGGCTGCGTCAGCGAAATCTGACCTGAAGTTGCAAGAGACCGAGGAACGGGATTGCGGGGCACCCAGTTCCTCCTGACAGTAGCGCCTTCCCATGCGCCCCCTACTGCTAGCCCTCTTTAGCCTGTTCGCCGCCATTGCCTCTGCGCAAATCGCACCAGGCGTCACCGTCAGCTACGAGCTTCCAAGCACCGGCCCCCTTCCGCAGACCTATCGCGTCACGCTAGCCATCGTCGACGCCAAGAGACCCGACTGGATTATCAGCCAGTTCGCAGCTGGAGTTGTGCGGACGGTGACTGCGGAAAATGGCGGTAAATTCACCGAGACGTGGAACGGCCTAGACGACAACTTCATGCCGGTTCCTCCGGGCACTTACGCGACCAAGGGCATCTACATGCCTGCCGCTCAATGGGCGGTGGACGGTGAGTTCCATTCGATCACGCCTCGCTACATCACCAGCGCGGACGCATGGCGGGCGCGCCCAGGCGAAGCCAAACCCCCCATCGTGGTCGGCGATCCCGTGAATACCCCACTGGGCGACGTCGACGTGGGCGCCAACGGAGTGGGTGTATTTTGCTATCAATACCTGGAGAATGCCCGGAACTTCTACACCGCAGACTTCAATCAACCCATCTCCTACGACCAGGCCTCTGCCGGATTTCCCTCCGGAGGGGCCGCCGGTGGAAAATCTGTGGCCACCGACGGTGTCAGTGCATGGTGCAGCGAAAATGAAGGTTTTGTCTTTCGCACGGATGGTAAAAAGTTCGGCAACAAGAACGCACGCTACCGCAAAAACGTCCACCTACAGGAAGGCTTCGTCACCGCGTTGGCGGCCTGGCGGAATCCGACATCGGGAAAGTCCTTCGTATACATAGCGGAACGCGGCCGCCTGATTCGGGATGAGAAGAAGTGGCATCACCCCGCAGAGAGCACAACGGACAGGGTCAATCAAATCATCGTGCTCGACGGCGAAACCGCCAACTCCCTCGCGACCGTATCCGTAAAGGAGCCCTTGGGCGTGGTGGCACGCTGGGGCGATCGTCTCTGGGTCCTGCACAAAGTCGGGGACAGCTTCGCTGTCAGCGCCGCCAACATGAAGGAAGGCATTCCAGACACAGAGTTGAAAATCATGTTCAAGCTGCCCGGCAACACCATCCCCAGCGACCTGGAAGTGGACTCGCACGGACGCGTGTACATCGCCTACGCCCAAACCAATCATGTCTTACAGTTCTCCGCATCGGGAGACCTCCTGCGTACCTTTGGGAAACTTGCGGTGCAACGCTCCGGTAGCTACGACCGCGAATCTTTCATGTCGCCAGAAAAACTCGCCTGCTGGCGTGACGCCCAGGGGCAAGACCACCTCATTGTGGTCGAACGACATGGCTTCGATCGCGTCAGCGAATGGAACGCCGACGACGGCAAACTCAGCCGCGAGTGGCTCAGCGCCCAGACTTTTGCCAATGCCGGCTATGCCATCGACCCCAAGCACCCGGATCAGCTCTACATGCAAGGACACGGCGGCTGGCTACTGCGCTTCCGTGTGAATTACCAAACCGGCGAA
>CAIRLQ010000128.1 GCA_903879465.1 uncultured Opitutia bacterium
GGCCCTCGGCGACCGCGCCTTGAACAAGCCGGCCGACCTCACGGAATCGCACGCGATGCTCCGTAGTCTCTCTGGCCGCGAACACACCGTACATACCGGCGTATGCCTGCTTTGTCCGGCGCTCGGTATCGACGAGACCTGTGATATCACGGCGTGGGTCCGCTTTCGTCCGCTGACCGAAGACGATATCACGCGATATCAATCCTTGGTAAACACCTTGGACAAGGCCGGCGCCTACGGAATTCAGCAGGGCATGGAAATAATCATCGACGATTTTCAGCGGCCGATTTCGACGATTATGGGACTCCCGGTCGAATTCGTGAAGGCCCGACTCGCTGCGCTCGGCCTTCTGGAACGGCTGACCGCATGAAGCCCTGGTTGCTGCTTCTGCCGGTCTTGGCTTGCGCGCAGGCCCCAGCGGGCAGTGGCGATGCCGAGCTCTCCGGCACGATCGGCGGCAAGCCGCTGGTCATCCGGACCACGAGCCGTCTGGCTGGGGCGATTGATTCGGTGAAGTGGGACGGCGTCGAATTCATCGATTCGTATGATCATGGTCGACAGCTTCAGTCGGCGATTAATGCCGATGTTGCCGGGGTCTATCACGTGGAGTGCTATAATCCGACCGAGGCTGGTTCGGTGGTCGATGCACGCGGTCCGAAGTCGACGAGCCGTCTCGAATTTCTCTCCGCCAAGGACGGTATGCTCGAGGCGCGCACGCGCATGGCATTCTGGCTCGCCCCGGGCCTGCAGTCTCATGGTCAGCTGGCGCAGAACCGCACGCTACTCTCGGATTACGTCCTCGGCAAGCGGGTGCGGATTGGCCGGCCCGGGATGGAGCACGTCATTGATTATAAGGTCACCTTCACCGTGCCAGATGATGGTCCGCATAAATTTCTGCAGTTCGAGGCGTTGACGGGTTATATGCCGGAAGCCTTTAGCTCCGAGTTCTCCTTCGACGCTAAGACTTCGACCTTGGTGGCGGTATCGAGAAAGAACGGCGAAATCCGCGACCCTATCGTCTTATCGACGCCTTCTGGCTCCCATGCCATGGGCGTCTTCACGCCAGAGCACCCGGCGGTCGGGCAGCCCCCGGTGGGTTACGGCCGGTTCAAGTTCGAGACCGACAAGGTCGTGAAATGGAACTGCGTCTTCCGCGTCCGCCAGAACGAGCCAATTAAGCCAGGCGACTATTCGTATCAATTATATGTCGTCATCGGGACGCGGGAGGACTGTCGGCGCACCCTGGCGGCGCTGAGTCAAGAGTTTGCCAGTCGATAATAGTGCCGACCTGCACTTGAAGTCAGGGGCGGCTTCCCTAACTTCAGGTCGTGCGGAACGAGGACACCATCGACATCCGAGCCGCGGCCTTCGCCTTGCTGGTATCGCTGGGCCTGCACTGCCTGCTTTTCTGGCTGTTGCCGAATACCTTTAAGCAGACGGTCGTCATTTTACATCCGGTCGAGGTGCTGACCACTCCGGTGAAGATCGACGAAGCGCGTCTCCCGCCGAAGCTAAGGTATGCCGAGACCAACAGCGCGGCCAATCAGGCCGTGCCGAAGGCGGCCGACTTTGTCTCTTCGCGCAACCAGACGGCCGCCCAGCTGGTGCCTGAGAAGAAGCCGACCCGCTCCACGCTGCCAAAATCGACGGGAGAATCCAAGACGGTGAAGGTGGCACAAGGCAAGCCACGCTCGATCGAGGTCTCGGAAGCCGCTCCGACCCCAGAGCCGGCTGTCGCCATGGCTCCCAAGACCGCTGGCTCTGCGCCTGGTGCGGCTGCCGCTACCCAGTCGAAGCCCGCCGTGGAGGCTGCACCGAAACCGGTGAATCCCGATCGGCCGCGGGCCATGGCCGCCGCCGGAACGACCGGTCTCTTGCTGCGCAATCCGGTCGGCGTGAATCGGGCTGGCACGGTCGCGATCAGCGCGCGTTTTAGTAATTACGGTGATTACATGCAGCGGATGATGGAGGCGATCCAGTCCGGCTCGTGGGATATCATCGAGCGTTCCCGTTTTCAGTCCGTTTCCTCGGGTTCCGTCCTGATTCGTTTCAAACTCCATCGCGACGGAACCGTCACCGATGCCCAGATCCTGAACTCGGATGTGCAGCGCATTATGGCGTTGGCCTGCAAGGACGCCGTCATGGCGCCGGCTCCTTATGATGCCTGGCGCACGGATATGGTGGCATTATACGGTGAGGATGACATCGTCACGATTCACTTCATATACCGCTGATGACTCTCGCGACAGACTGGATTCCCTTCGGGCGCGGTGTGCGCGTCATCGAGACGCATGCCTGTGGGCTGATTGCGGTGGAGAAGCCGGACGGGATTCTCTCGCATCCGAATCCTGGCGAGGTTGCCGAGAAGGGCACCATTCTGATCTCGGGTAATTACTCTTTGGACGAAGAAGCCTTTCATGTGCGTGATGGCCAAGGTGGAATCCGTCGGGTATATCTTTTAAACCGGCTGGATTCTCCGACGAGTGGCGTGCTCTTGCTCTGTCTGGATGAAGCCCTTGCGGCGATCGTTCGAAAAATGTTCGCTCGTTCGCAGGTCTCCAAGAAATATGTAGCGCTCATCCGCGGACGAGGCCTGCGCTCGCCGCGCGGCACCTGGCAGGATCAGCTGCTCAAATCGAAGGGGCCGGGCGGCGGCGTGCGCTCGGAGGCGGGTGCTGGGGCGCCGGCGGTTACGGTCTACCAATGGTTACGGGCCTCCACGGGAACCCTGCCACTTTCCTTAATCCAACTCGAGCCACGCACGGGGCGCACGCATCAGCTGCGCGTGCAGACCTCGACCCACGGGCACCCTATTTTAGGCGACCGGACCTACGGAGATTTCGACTTCAATAAGACCGTTGGTTCAGCCCGGGGCTTTAAGCGGCTTTTTCTGCATGCCGAGTCCACCCATCTTTCCTTTGATTGGCAGGGTGAGAAGATTGATTTCAAGGCGAGTGCACCGATGCCAAAGGAATTCGTAGAAGCTATGGTGTCCGATGAAGAACCTAAGGGCAAGGGCGCTAAAGGTCCGCGTCGAGGGGCTGGCACTCCGGTCTCTCCACGCCTACGGATTCGGCTTTAAGCCTCAGTCGGGTCGAAGAGCCCTTGGCGAATGACGTAACGGATGACGCCAGCGACATCGTGCACGCCGAGCTTGCGCATGAGGTTCGTACGGTGATTCTCCACCGTCTTCGCGCTGATATCAAGTTTCTGCGCGACTTCCTTGCTCGAGTTGCTCTTCGCGAGGAGCACAGCGATTTCCTTTTCACGTTCGGTGAGCGTGGAGCCTTTCGCATCGACGTCGCTTTCGGGGGCGATGAGGGCATCGGCCATGGCCTTCTGGAAAGATTCGCTGAACCAAGTGTCACCGGCTGCGACGGCGTCGACCGCTTGGCGAAGTTCCGATAGGCGGGCACTTTTGGGGACAAAGCCACGCACGCCCAGCGAAAGCATGCCGCGAGCGAGTTGTTTTTCGGATTTCCCGGAGAAGACCAGCACTTTGAGGTCTGGTTGCTTGTCGTGCAGCTGGCGTAGGACTTCGAGCCCGCTGATACCGGGCAGGAGGATGTCGAGAATCAGGATGTCCGGCTTCAACTGGCGGGCGAGCGCTAGGCCTTCATGGCCGTCGGCCGTCGAGCCCGTAACGAGGTAGATGCCGCGCACTTCGAGCATCTCGATGATCATTTCGCAGATGGCCGTCTGGTCTTCCACGACCACGACAGATTTCGGCTTCCGGGAAGTAGTCTTCATGGGACAGGAGGGAGATTCTGTCCCCCGGCCGGAGGCGGGCGAACCAAAAGTCCGCCAAATATTGTGAAATATTAGTCGTGGGCCGGATCCACGAGCCCCTGCCGGACGACAAACCGCACCAGCCCGGCCACGTCCCGGACGCTAAGCTTGCGCATCAGGTTGGCCCGGTGGTTTTCAGCGGTCTTGATGCTAATGCTCAAGCGGCCGGCGACCTCCTTGCTGCTGTGGCTCTTCGCGATGAGGACGGCAATCTCGCGTTCGCGGGGGGTGAGTAGGTCGATCATCCCGTCGCCGTGCTGGGCAGGGGAGGCGAGTGCCTGCCGGACGGTGCGGCTGAAGTCTTCATTGAACCAGGTGAGCCCCTGCGCGAGGGCGTCCACCGCCTTGCGAAGTTCGGAGAGCGGGGAGGTCTTGTTGACGAAGCCATGGACGCCTTCCTGCATCAGGGCTCGGATGATGTGCGGCTCCTGCTTGGCTGAGAAGATGAGTACGCGGCAACCGGGTAGGCTGCGGCCGAGTCGGCGGAGGACCTCGATGCCGCCGACGCCAGGCATGATCACGTCGAGGATCAGTATGTCGGGGCGAAGGCGCAGCGCCTGCTCAACGCCTTGGACGCCTTCGGAGGCCGTGCCGGCGACGACGCACTGCTGCTGGTGCTTAATCATCTCCGCAATCAGTTCACAGACCGCCGCCTGATCTTCAATGATGAGTACGCGTTTCTTCTCCGCCACCGGGAGGGTAATTTTTTCGCGTTGTGGTGCGGACGTGCGCGCGGACGACGGGCGACTAATCCGAATTTTCCGCAATGATGACTTCATGGAATTCATACATGAGGTATCTCCCGAATTGTGCGGTGCTAATCAACGGTAAGACGATGAGGGCAATCACTCATGAAAAATAAAACCGGATGGGCTCTTATTGCGGTGCTAATATCCTTCGCCTCGCTGACGATCGCAGTGCTGATGGCGGCGAGTTTCAGTATGCTTGAAATGAGACAGCTCGAGCAGGTTGTTTTACGGCAGAGATTGCACGACAGCTCAATCTTTGCGGCGATGCGAGGATGCGGAGAGCTGCAGGCTTTCCTTGGGCGAGACGCCGCGCTAACGGCGTCGGACGATGAGGGCAAGACCCTCTACCGAGCAGTAGATTCCCGTGAGTCTGCACGGCTCGATGGATTATTCTTCGACGGGTATTCGGCGTGGAACTGGACAGTGGAGGATCTGTCGCAGGGTTATGATGTGGCGGCCGCATTTGGGGCTACGGAACGTGCCTCGGCATGGGCCAAGACTTCGCCAGGGCGACAGAAGCTGCCATCGGCCTTACTGGCCTCGCCGATGAGTGTGGGCACTCGTATCGCCTGGCAGATGGGCGACCGAGATATGTTCAATCGACAAACGGGTAGAAGCATCAGCCCTGGGAGCAGCTGGCAGACGCGGGGGCTGATGACGGATCCGGTGGCGGGCGGATTTCGCAAAGACCTGGCTCGCCCTGAAGTACTGGCCAGCGAATGGGGGGCTTCCTGGTCGGCTTGGATGGGGTCTGATACCTTGAAGGTCGAACCTCGCCGCGGCGTACCAATGTTCCATGCGGAAGCCGGCACGCAAGTCGCCTCGCACTTGCCCGTCTTGGCGGATTTCCGACTCAGTCTTGGGTTCTTTAATGCACGCAGCGACGGGCGGCATCGTCTCCGCTTTCACGGTTCCGGCTTGCTTTGGAATCCTTCGGCCTTGCCGATGCTGGCGGGTCCGCAAGGCAGGGTGTTTTTGGTGGAGGTGGAAGGGGCGCCGACAGTGACCGTGACGAATCGCGAGACCGGAAGTACCTTCACCGTCGATTTGGATGATTGCCCGCAGGAGGATTTTGGCATCGTCCGTCAGGGTGCGCGCGAGAAGTCGCTGTGGTTCTGGGCCGAGGTGACCGACCCGCTGACTTATGGTATGTCGGCTCGCGGTTTGCTGGCTGGGGAATGCTACGCTTTCGTTAATCCATTACCCGAAGCTCAACCTCAGGGATTATCTCGGATTCTCACCACGTTGACCTGGCGGATGGACACCCGGTCGCATGCGCCGAGCTGGCGGCGTCCTGATCCGGAGACCTTCCTGGCGACGGATCGTATAGAATTATTAGTGCAGTTCCACTCGAAGGTGACCATCCGGTTGCGTCCGGCGGTCGGTAATCCGGATAAGGACACGGCTATTGCCGATTATCCATCGGCTTCCGTCATCACTTTCAAGAATATTTCTATACCTGATTTCGGCATTCAGACGACGGGGGCTGATTATTCGCGTGAGGACAGCGGAGGGTATGTAATCGGGGAGCGCCGGGCATGTCTGCGCTTCCGGCTTAAGCCGCGGACGGCAGCGGAATTCTGGGAGAAGGCGGAGGTGGGAGGATTGTTGAAGGCGCGTTGGGATTTTGACGCCCCCGCGGATGCCGCGGAGTGGGTGGTGGATCATCCGCTGCGCGCAGCTTTTGATGTCAGTGATGTCGACGCCGCTCCTTTGGCTGGATTGCTCTGGGATGCGGTGCCCAATAAGCATCAGCCGGAGGGGTCGGCAGCGTTTGCCTCCATGAATGCCCGCGAGGTGCCGCTATGGCCTTATCTCTCGGCGGCTTGGGCGCGCCATTGGGAGCCGCTGGCAGGACGGCGCTGGCAGGAGCGATTGGATGGATATTTCTGCTCGGCGCCGCTTAAGGCGGCGGAGCTGGGGGTGGTTTCGCATAATCCATTTTTAAGCACATGGAACGGAACGGAATCCGCGGATATCGCGGGCAGACATTGGTCGATCGAAGGGCCGTTCAATGTGAATAGTAGGAGCGTCGCCGCATGGGAGAGTTTTCTATTAAGTTCAGTCGGTGCTTGGGCGGCAGATTCAGGCGGGCCGTATCCGGCGGGAAAGCTGTCCGGAGGGTTATTTTTTACGCATCCGAGCGGCGCTGCTTTGACCAAGTGGGCGGCGTTGACTGAGGTGGATGTGGCCGATGCTCAGGCGGCAGCATTGGCGGGCATCGAGCACGACGCTTTGATGGCTGCTCAGGCGGTACGAAGCCTGGAGCCACGGGTGCTGCATCAGCTGGCCGTGAAGATTGTCGAACTACAATCGAGCTGTGGTTACCCGTTTCCCTCGCTGAAGGCGTTTGCGGAGTCAGGTTTGCTGGACCAGGCATTGGAAGCCTGCCGGATTAATGGGTTCGCCGGTGCCGTGCCCGTCGGGGTTCCGTTCCGACTCACGGCGGCGGACCTGCTGGAAGCATGGGCGCCGATTCTCACCGTACGGGGTGATACTTTTCGTATCCTTGGCCTGGCGGCGGGTCAGGGCTTCGCTGCGAGTTGCGTGTGCGAATGCATCGTACAAAGGGTGCCAGACGAGCATTCGGTCAAGTCGCTGGGCCGCCGATTCCGGATAATTTCGGTGCGGTTTCGTAACCGTTGAAGGCGGGGGAGGACTTGAC
>CAIRLQ010000129.1 GCA_903879465.1 uncultured Opitutia bacterium
TTCTACTACTAGACCGCGAAATAGCCCTTGCAGAAGCCCCGGAATCGGGGCTTCTTCATTTATAGGCCATGAACGACTCCGGAAGCAATGTCGCCCGTCACCTGCGGCAAGCCGCTACGGAGCGCCCTGAGGAACTCGCCACCAAGTCGCCGCTATTCGTTAGTCCGGATGGTAGAGTCGTCCATACGCTCTGCACCTTCCGCCAACTCGACCGAGAGAGTGATGCCGCCGCCCGAATCTTTCAGGCCAACGGCATCAGCGGAGGCACTCGCGTGCTGCTCGCGGTCGAACCTGGGCACGACCTGATTGTCGGGATGTTCGGCCTTCTCAAACTGGGTGCAGTACCAGTCGCCATCGACCCAGGCATGGGGTGGTCCGCTTTTCTTTCGTGCGTCCATCGCTCACACCCCGAGGCCATCGTCGGCCTCTGCCGCGCGACCATCTTAAGCCGGCTCCCCTTGGCCGCCTTCGCTACGCTCAAGCATCGCGTCACGGTCGGCGGATCGGGCTGGCACGCCCTGCTAAAGCAATACTTAGCCCACCCACCTCGGCCGCTGACCAAACTCGCGGCCGACGCACCTGCCGCGATTCTATTTACCTCCGGCTCCACGGGCGCACCGAAAGGCGTCAGCTACACGCACGGCATGTTCGACGCACAGATTAATCTAATCCGCGATACCTACGGAATTCGACCTGGGGAGGTCGACATGCCAATGCTCCCCCTCTTCGCGCTCTTTAACCCAGCGCTCGGCATGACGACGGTGACGCCCTTACTCAATCCTTCCCGCCCGCTGACCGCCGAAGCAGCACCACTAATCGCCGCACTTGTCGCCGAAAAGATCACCACGTCCTTCGGCTCTCCCGCTATCTGGGGGAAAATTGCGGATGCCTGCGAAGTGCGTGGACTACGCTTGCCCGACTTGCGGCGCCTGCTGATTGCTGGAGCACCCGTCTCCGGCGAACTGCTCGCCAAACTCCGGGTGGTCGCACCGAACTGCACCATCCACACACCCTACGGGGCGACCGAATGCCTGCCGGCAACCACCATTTCGGCAGAAGAACTCCTGGGTGAGGCCCGGCAGCAAGCCCTCCGCGGCGAAGGCACCTGCGTCGGTCGTCCCGTCGCAGGCGTCGAGGTCCGCATCATCCGGGAGACCGATAGTCCAATCGCATCGCTCACCTCAGCGCAGGCCTGCGAGCCGGGCGAAATCGGCGAGATCATCGTGACCGGACCGAGCGTGACGCGCGAATACGACGGCCTCCCCACCGCTACCCTGCTGGCAAAGATCAATGATGGGGCTCGCGTCTGGCATCGCATGGGCGACTTGGGACGAATCGACGCCGACGGCCGTCTCTTCTTCCTCGGCCGGCGTATCGAAAAAATCCGCACTACCGGAGGCGATTTGCACACTGAATCCGTTGAGCCAGCTTTCCGCACGCATCCGCACGTCGGCCGTTGCGCCCTCGTGGGCATCGGCGTGGCCCCGAACCAAATCCCGGTACTGGTGGTCGAGCCCAGACCCGGGCACTTCCCTCAGAACACGAGCGAGCGTGAAACTTTCGCCGCCGCGCTCCGAGCCGCGGCCCAAGTCAACTCGTATGCGCGCGCCGTGCAGGCCATCGTCTTTCAACGCTCCCTGCCCGTCGACGTTCGTCATAACGCAAAAATCCATCGACTGCAGCTCAGCAAGGAATGGTCCGGCCGGCTCAACACCAATTCCTTCCAGCAACCATGAGCACGACGGTTCTCATCACTGGTGGTGCGGGTTTCCTAGGCCAAGCCGTGGTGCGCCGCTGCCTCGCCCGCGGCTACCGCGTCCGCGTGCTCGGCCGGACTCCCCTTACGGGCGAACTAGCAGGGCGCATTGATTTCATTCGTGGTGACATCGCGGAGCGCACGACCGTCGAGACCGCGATCAAAGGCTGCGACTTCGTCTTCCATGTGGCGGCCAAGGCCGGCGTCTGGGGGTCGCGGGAAGAATACCTTCGTGTCAATATCGACGGTACGAAGAACGTCGTCGAAGCCTGCAAAGCGCACGGCATCCGTGCCTTGGTGCACACGAGCACCCCGAGCGTCGTCTTTAATGGCGAGGCTTTCCGTGGCGCCGATGAATCCCTGCCCTACGGCGACAACTGGCTCTGTGCCTACGCCGAGACTAAAGCTATCGCCGAAGAATTCGCACTGAAGGCAGCTTCAGATAAACTCAAGGTCTGCGCCCTGCGGCCGCACCTCATCTGGGGCCCGGGCGATAACCATCTCTTCCCTCGCGTTCTCGCCCGGGCCCGTGCCGGCAAACTGCGCATCGTCGGCGAAGGCCAGAACCTCGTCGACGTCACGCACGTCGACACCGCGGCCGACGCCCATCTCGGTGCGCTCGACGCACTCCTCGCCGGACGCGGCAACGGCAAGGCATACTTCATCTCACAAGGTGAGCCCGTGAAACTCTGGGAGTTTATCAACCGCCTCCTCGTCGGCGCCGGCGAGCAGCCCATCACGCGCCGGATCAGCCAGCGCTCGGCCTACATCCTCGGAGCCTTGCTCGAAGGAGTCTGGACGCTCTTTCGCCTCAAGGGCGAACCGCCCATGACCCGCTTCGTCGCCGTCGAACTGGCCAAGGACCATTGGTTCGACGTCTCCGCCGCCCGTCGTGATCTCGGCCTCAAGCCTGCCGTCGAAACCTGGACAGAACTCGACCGCCTCGCCGCGACGCTTCGTACGAAATAATGCGTTCGCTTGCCCCGGAACGCTTTCTCCTCATCCCTTTCTCCATGCCTGCCGACGGACTTCAGCCTGACAAAACCTTCATCGTCACGATGAAGACCTGGTTCGACCAGACCGACGGCCTTGGCATCCTACATCATTCGCATTATGTGCTACTGATGGAGCGCGCCCAGAAAGCGTTATTCGTGGCCACGATGGGCAAGGACACCCTGGACCCGGCCGTCGCGCCCGATGTTTACGTGGTCGTCCGCGACATCGATTTGCACTACCTCGCCCCGATCCGACCGGAGTGCGAAGTGAAGCTTATCCTGAGCGTGCGCAAGGTCCGCGCCGCCGGACTGAGCGTCGACTTCGAATTTCGTAGCTCCGACTTCTCCGTCTTGCACGCCAAGGCCGGACGCACTGTCTGTCGTATGGACGGCACGACCCATCAGCCCGCCGCTTGGAGCGACGAATTCCGCGCGAAGCACGAGGCGTTGGTGAAGTGAAGAGTTGAGGACTGAGTTGAGGTCAGCGTGGAGGGCTGAATTGATTAAGAAATCGCTGACATGGGCTGTTTCTGATCACCCATTCAGTCCTCCACTCAGTCCTCCATTCAGCAATCTATCCAGTCCTCTACTTCTTCGCTAGAGCCGCACAAATCCCACACGTTTTACCTTCGCATCCGCGGGCGGTGCAGTGTTCCCGCCCGTAGAAGATGATACGCAGGTGAAGCTTATTCCAACTGTCCTCCGGGAAGAGCCGCTTGAGGTCTTTCTCAACCTGCTCGACGGACTTACCCGGACTGAGCTTCCAGCGCTTTGCCAAGCGATGGATATGCGTATCCACTGGGAAGGCCGGCACGCCGAAGGCCTGTGCCATGACGACCGAGGCGGTCTTATGACCTACGCCCGGCAGTTCCTCAAGGTCCTCGAACGTCCGGGGTACCTGACCACCGTGCTTAGCCATGAGCATTTTACCCAACCCCACCAGAGCTTTGGATTTTTGCGGTGCGAGTCCCAGTTGACGGATCAACTGCAGCACTCGGACCTCGGTCATTGAGGCCATCCTGGCGGCCGTGCCCGCCTCGGCGAACAGCGCCGGGGTGATTTCGTTGACCTTCTTGTCGGTACACTGGGCCGAAAGGACCACCGCCACCAGCAGCGTGAAGGCATCCGTGTGATCCAAGGGAATCGGCGTCGACGGATAGAGCTTCGCCAGCACCTTCCCGACGTGGTCGGCTCGTTCCTGCTTGGTCATGGACCGACGATGGGGGCGCCGCCAGGGATGGCAACGCACCTCGGTCAGATGACTTATTCACACCCGCCCGAATGGGTTGCCAAA
>CAIRLQ010000130.1 GCA_903879465.1 uncultured Opitutia bacterium
GCCCTCAGGTCTCAGGTACGGGTTATCAGGTACAGGTGACAGGTGCGGGGCAAAATTCAGATCCTGAACCTGTACCCGAACCCGAACCTGAACACCTGAACCTGGCTCCCGACGGCTGAGACCCGAGACCCGAATTCACCTTTGCACCTTTGCACGGCTTTTCCCCGGTCTCCGGTTTCCCTCTGATGCGGATCTATCTGCCACCCGCTACCTGGGGCCGCTACCTGCCACCTGAAATGGCCTCTCTCAGAAAAACCGAACCGTCTTAACCCGCATCTTCTCGTGCTCAGCATCGGTGCACGGAGCGTTGATGGGTACGGAAGGGGCTTTGTCGTTCGGGACGACCAAGCCGTTGGCGAGTAGATATTGTTCGACTTCAGCACCCGAGATGTCCGGTAGCATCACGCCGTCGATCTCGACGCACGGGGAGAGGCGTTGGCCGGTTTTCTCCACCATCTCGGCGTAGTTTACCGGACTATTGATGATGTCCACATCCTGGTAGGTCAGGGCGTATTTTGCCATGATGGCGCGGACGCCGTTGCTCCAGCCACAGCTGGGTTTGAGGTAGCAGCGGATATTCATGGCCTCACCAATGGGGGCCTTCCCGCAGGAATCAAGCCCGCCGAGCTTTTCGGCCGCCGTTTTCACCGTTGGTCGCCACCGGCTCATACCAATAACCGATGCCGTGGATTGTCCGGAAGCATTCGAGCCCGCGTCCGAATTCCGCGAAAGCCTCGCGAATCTTGGCGATGTATTGGTCAAGCGAGCGACTGCGGACATCGGCGTGCACGCCCCAGACGGCGTGGATCAGGCTGTGCCGGCTGATGATGACGCCGGGATTGGCGTGCAGATGGTACAGGATGCCGAGTTCTTTGCGGCCGAGCTTGCGGCGCTTGCTGCCGCCGAAGACAAGTTCAAGTCTTTCGGGATGCACTTCGACGCCGTTGAAAAGGAAGACGCTGGTGCCAAGGTCGGCGTTGCCGGTGAGCCGGCTGTCGCCCGCCGTCTCGCTGCGGCGGAGCACGGCGTGGATGCGCGCGATGAGTTCTTCGGGATGATGCGGCTTGCCGATGAAATCATCGGCGCCGGCTTCGAGCGCCGTGGCGACTTGCGGCCCGCTGCGTTGGGCGGAGAGGAAGATGACGGCGGGCGAATGGCTCAGGCGCCGGATTTTTTCCAGTAGCACTAAGCCGTCTTGGTCGGGCAGATTCGGATCCAGTAACACCAGATGGACATGGCTCTCCCCGATAAATTTCAGCGCCGTGGCGCCTTTGTGAAATATTTGGGAGGCAAATCCGGCGGCCACTAATTGGTCGGCGATGTTGGCGGCGAGGCTGCGATCGTCTTCAATAATGACAACCAGTGGCTTCTGCTTGGAGCTCATGCAGAATCAGGAAGGGGTAAGACTAGGGGGTGACATACATATGTAAAAACAGGGCAGGGGTTGCCAAGCCCATTAACATCAGTAGCATTTTCGTAATGAGTACCGCTCCGGCATCCTCGCTCACCCGCCTTTGGCTGATCCGCGCATTTCTGGTGCTGTTCGTCCTTTCGGCCGCGGGGGCTGCCTGGTTTGGGATTAAGCAGCAGCAGTTGCATGGGGCTAAGTCCGACGGTAAGCCCCAAGATCCCTATAAAGATCAGAGTTTGTTTGGTCGCTGAGCCCAAGGGGGCTAGATTTCGGGCTCTTTTCTAAAATCTTGACCAGCCCCACTTCGTTCCTACGTTCCTCACTTCCACCGACCGCCCCCTTCGTCTAGCCCGGTCCAGGACACCTCGTTTTCACTGAGGTAACTGGGGTTCGAATCCCCAAGGGGGCGCCAGGTGGACGCTTTGAGACGTCAGCCTTTCCCGATCGGGTCAGGGGACGCCCCTTTTAAGGCTATTTGGGTTATTAACAAAGTTACCCACACTTACCCCTTGCCTGAGTTCAAAAAATATTGAAACTTGGACCGACCCCCCTGGTTACTTCTGATGAAGCCCCCTTCTGAAAAGACCGCTGGCAGGCGCAAAAGCCGACCCTCGTTTGAGCCCCTTAAGCCCCATGAAGTGGAGCTGGGCGACTTTTTTGTCCGTATGGCTGGGATTCTAGGGGTACCTCGTTCTGTCGCAGAGATTTACGCACTTCTTTATTTAGCCCCTAGGCCACTGGATTTCGACGTTATTCAAGGCAGGCTAGGGATGAGTAAAGGTTCTGTCAGTCAAGGACTTAAGTTCCTTAGAGATCACGAAATGATTCTTTCCGTGAAGGCTCCAGGATCACGTCGCGAAAACTGGAAGCCGACTCCGTCTTTGGCGGCATCCCTGGTCGCCCTACTTCGTAGCCAAGTTCTCCCCGCCTTGGAGCAGGCCACGCCCGCGCTTAAGCGCGTCCTCCAAGAGGCCCAGCAAAACGGAATGGCACCGGATGTCACCGAGCGTCTCGAGCGCCTTAATCGCTGGAACAGTCGAGCGCTGGAACTCTTTCCTCTGCTCCTTCCTCCGCCTCCGGGCGCCTGATCTTTCTGCCGGCTCGGCCGGTGACAGTGTTCTCTATCCAGACGTGCAGGCAAAATCGCCTCCACGGGCGGGAGCCTGCCC
>CAIRLQ010000131.1 GCA_903879465.1 uncultured Opitutia bacterium
AGCTAGGTCGGCACGCAGTGCCGACCCTACCTCGCTGCATCACTGGCCCACGGGTCAACAGTGCAACCAACGCTGGATCTCTCTAGTCAACTAAGCCTCTGGGCCTCGGAGCCTCTTTGCATCTAACTTTAGCTCCTCACCATTCCCCGCGTATCGATCAGTTTCTTTCCAGCGAGCTGGGCAAGCGACAGCGAGGCAAAGGCCCGATGATCCACCAGCAGGACAATGACTTCCGCCTGTGCAAGCGCAGCGGCGAGCGCGACGAGTTCCACCCTGCCCTGCAGCGCTTTCGGCAAAACGCTTACATGGGGCTCAACCGCGAGCACCTTCAGCCCGGCCTCGGCGAGCAGACTGGCGATTTCAACCGCCGGTGATTCACGCAAGTCGTCGACGTTGGCCTTAAAGGCGAGGCCGAGGCAGGCGACGACGGCACCCGGACCGGCGGCGGCCCGCACCTGCGCGACCACGTGATGCGGCTTGGAGTCGTTGACCTCGCGGGCCGTCCGGAGCAAGCGGGCCTCGGCAGGGGCGGCATCGACGATGAACCATGGGTCGACAGCGATACAGTGACCACCGACGCCAGGGCCGGGTTGCAGGATCTTCACGCGGGGGTGGCGATTCGCTAATCCGATAAGCTCCCAAACGTTAATATCAAGCTTGTCGCAGATCAGCGAAAGCTCATTGGCGAAAGCGATATTCACGTCGCGGAAGGCGTTCTCGGTGAGCTTCGCGAGTTCGGCCGTACGCGCATCGGTGAGAAAAATCTGGGCGGTGCAGAAAGTCGCGTAGAGATCGCGCGAACGCTCTGCGGCTTCCGGGGTGAGCCCGCCGCAGATACGGTCGTTCGAAACGAGTTCCTTCAGCATCTGGCCGGGCAGGATGCGCTCGGGGCAATGCGCATAGAGCAGGCCCGTCACGGATCGGCCGAGCTTGGATAACTCGTCATCCAGCCAGGCTTTTACTTTTTCCGTCGTGCCGACGGGCGAGGTGGATTCCAGAATGATGAGATTGCCGGCCGCGACGACGGGGGCCAGCGAGCGGGTGGCGGCCTCGACGAAAGATAAGTCAGGGACGCGAGCACCATCCGCCCGCACTTGGAATGGCGTGGGCACCGCGATGATGAACGTGTCGGCCGTGCCAGGTTTCAGCGACGCCTTGAGATTGCCAGACTGCACCGCGGCACGCACGAGCACGTCCAGATCCGGCTCCTGAATATGAATGCGGCCGCTATTGATGGTCTCCACCACCGTCGGGGAGACGTCGACGCCGAGGACGAGCCGACCCTTCGTCGCGAAAATGGACGCAGTCGGGAGGCCAATATAGCCGAGGCCGAGGACGCAGAGAGAGGACATGGGACGAAAGAATGGGGGGGCTGAGTGGATGACTGAATCGAGGGCTGAATTGAGGACTGGATGGACGAAAGACAGAGTTGGTTAGTTGAACGGTTGGCCAGTTGGCCGGAAAGGAGAACGAGAGGCCCAGTTGACCAGAGGCTCGGAGGCTCAGGGGGAGAGGCGATTTAACTTCGGGTGGCAGGTGACAGCCACGGGCATCGGGGATTCAGGTTTCGGCTTTTCAGCCATCAGCCGCGGGAGGCTGGAGCCGGCTGCCGAAGGCCGAACAGCCGAAACCTGAAAGGCTGATGCCCCGGGGGCCGGCACCTGTCACC
>CAIRLQ010000132.1 GCA_903879465.1 uncultured Opitutia bacterium
CGGCTTGTTCAAGGCGCGGTCGCCGAGGGCCACCGTGGTATCTGCGCCGAGAACAAGTGCCTCCGGATACAGGCAGGAAACGGCGGCGGCCTTTAGGCGGGCGTTATACAGGACCATCTTAGCCGGATCTGTCGTCGGATCTTCATGCTCGGTCACCGCGGCCACCAAGACACGGTGCGGGATGCCGGCCTCCCGGAGCAACTCCGTGCGGCGGGGTGAAGCGGAAGCAAGGACAAGGGAAAGCGGCGGCGGCACGGCTTCACATGAGCGGAATAAACCATTAAAGACAACCGCAAGGAACCGGCGGAATTCCCTGTAATTTGAGCATCGAGTCAGGATTCGAGCCGAGACCAAGGTTAAACCCTATCTGGGAACATTCGGACGAAGATTGCCCTCTGATTAATAAGGGTCTTATTAAGTTCTACCCCATGCCCGCGTCCCCCGCCAACCTGCTGCGCCTCACCCTCGCGACCCTCGTCGCCTGGGGTAGCTCCGTCCGGGCGGCTGACGATGCGCAAGCCGAGAAGGCTGTCGCCCTCCTGGATTCCCGTTGCTTCAAGTGCCACAGCCATGCCGCAGGCAAGAACAAGGGTGGCCTGGTGCTCGACGTCCGCACCGCGGTGCTGAGCGGCGGCGACACGAGCGCGGCCGTCACCGCGGGAGATCCGGCCAAGAGCCTACTTCTCGAATACGTTGCCACCAAAGATCCAGACAAGATGATGCCACCCAAGGGCGATCGACTGACGACGGAGGAAGTCGCGCTACTCACCGACTGGGTCAAGGATGGTGCGCCCTGGCCAGCCAGCCGCGCCAGCAAGAACACCGCCAACCGCTACCTTCCCGGCACCATTGGTCAGAAAGAACGCTCGTGGTGGGCTTACCAACCCATCGCTCATCCAGCGATCCCCGAACCGGCCTTCACCACGACCGGCGACCACCCGATTGATCGCTTCGTCGACGAGCGCCTTAAAACCGAGGGACTCACCCCAGCACCCGAAGCCGATCGCGTCGTGCTGATTAGGCGCGTCACTTTCGACGTCACAGGCCTTCCACCCTCCCCCGAAGAAGTCGCCGCCTTCGTCAAGGACCCTGACCCGCAAGCCTACGAGAAGCTCATCGAACGCCTGCTCGCCAGCCCCCGCTACGGAGAGCGCATGTCCCGCCAGTGGCTCGACCTCGTCCGCTACGCCGACAGCGATGGCTATCGTGCGGATGACTATCGCCCGACCGCCTGGCGCTACCGTGACTACGTCATCAAATCATACAACGACAACAAACGTTACGACCGCTTTGTACAGGAGCAGCTGGCCGGCGACGAACTCTTTCCGGAAGATTCCGAAGCCCTGACGGGCACCGGCTACCTCCGCCACTGGATCTACGAATGGAACCAGCGCGACGCCCGTGGCCAGTGGGACGCCATCCTCAACGACCTAACCGATACCACCGGCGACGTCTTCCTTGGGGCCGGCATGCAATGCGCGCGCTGCCATGATCACAAATTCGACCCACTCCTCCAAAAGGACTACTTCGCTCTGCGAGCCTTCTTCGCAAACATCCAGCCCGTCGACGATCGTATCGCGCTCGCCGTCGACAAGGAGAAAGCCTATCGCGATAAAATCGCCGGCTGGGAAAAAAAGACCGCGGACGTCCGCGCCGCGATCGCTAAAATCGAAGCACCGCACCGTCTCACCGCCCAGAAGGAAGCCGTCAAACGTTTCCAGGACGAACTGCAGGATATGTACCGCAAGCCCGCCGCCCAGCGCGAGGCGCTCGAAGAACAGCTCGTGGGACTAATCGAGCGTCAAGTCGTCTACGAATGGGATCGCCTCGACCGTCGCATCAAGGGCGAGGACCGCACCAAGCTCGCCGACCTCCGCAAGAAGCTCGAGGCCTTCGATAGCGATAAGCCCGCCGAGCCGCCCTTCATCCTCTCCGTTCGCGAGACCGGCCACATCGCACCCGCCGTCAAGATCCCCAAGAAGAACACCTGGGTCCAACCCGCGTTCCTCACCATCCTCAGCCAGGAAGTCCCCGCCAAGCCCGTTGCCATCACGCCACCCGCGCACGGGGACACCTCAGGCCGACGATCCACTTTGGCTCGTTGGCTGACCGATACATCTAATCCGCTCACCGCACGCCTCGCGATGAACCGCCTCTGGCAACATGCCTTCCACCGGGGACTCACGCCGAACGCGAGCGACTTCGGCCGTCTCGGCGAACCGCCCTCGCATCCCGCCCTACTCGATTGGCTCGCCACCGAGTTTATGAATCGCGACTGGGATCAGAAGGCGATGCATCGCCTATTGCTCAGCAGCGCCGCCTATCGTCGCTCCAGCACACATCCCTTACCCGCCCAAGGCCAACTCAAGGATCCGCAGGGCGTGCTGCTCTGGCGCGCACAGCCGCAGCGACTGGAAGCCGAACAGGTACGCGATGCGATTTTCGCCGTTGGCGGCGACCTCGACCTGAAGCGAACCCAGGGGAGCGGTGCGAACACCACCGACCCCGTGCGCAGCGTCTTCACCCGCATCCTGCGGAACAGCCGCGACCCAATCCTTGACGTCTTTGACGCGCCGCAATGGTTCAATAGTACCTCCGGCCGCGACATCACCACGACCCCCGTCCAATCGCTGCTACTCCTCAACAGCCCCTTCATGCTACGACGTGGCGACATCCTTGCCCAACGTGTCGCTAAGGAACTGCCCGACGCGAACACCGATGAACGCGTCAAGCGCCTCTACCAGCTTCTCTACTCACGAATCCCGAGCCCAGCCGAACTCGCCCGTGCCCGTGAATTCATCGCACTCCAGCTAAAAGCCGCCCAGGCCAACCTGCCCAAAGTTTCCGCTGGCTTGATTGAAGAGAAAATCCCGAACCGCGACGGACAAGCCATCTTTATGGCCAAAGGACACGCGGCGCCCTTCGCCGCTGCCGGCACGGAGAAACTCGACCTCTCAAAAGGCTTCACCATCGAGGCC
>CAIRLQ010000133.1 GCA_903879465.1 uncultured Opitutia bacterium
ACTTCGCAGCGACCCTTGAGTTCGGTGACGGCGGCCTGCACGGCCGCGGTGTCCCAGTGTCCTGGGAAATCGATGAAGAAGAGATACTCCCAGGCGCGGCGATGACTCGGGCGTGATTCAATGCGGATGAGATTGATGCCGCGGTCAGAGAAGGCGGCGAGGGCACCTTGGAGGGCGCCCGGTTCATGCTTCAGCGTGAGCACCACGCTCGTGACCTCGTCCTTCGCGCCGACCGCATTAGCGGCGGTGCCGATAACGAAGAACCGCGTCGCGTTGTCACGGCGATCCTGGATACCGCGGGCGAGGATGGGGACTCCGCGCGATTCCGCAGCGGTGGCAGAGGCGACGGCGGCCTGCCCCTTCGGGTCACGCGCGACTATCTCAACGGCGGCGGCGGTGCTGTCGGATTCGACCAGCGTCGCGTTCGGCACGTGGCGGGAAAGCCAACCGCGGCACTGTGCGAGGGCGATGTCCTTCGAGAGCACCTTGCTCACCTGGTCAAGCGGGCCATGGCCGACGAGACACTGCTCGACGGAAAGCGTGACCTGGGCGACGACCTTTAATTCGGACTCCGCAAGCAGATCGAGCGAATGGCTGACGACGCCCTCGGTGGAGTTTTCGATAGGCACGACGCCGTAGGACGCTTCGCCAGATTCGACGGCGGCGAAAATATCACCGATGGAACGCAGCGGCAACGAAGGCACACTGGAGCCGAAAGCCCGGACCTGCGCCTGCTGGGTGAAGGAACCTTCGGGCCCAAGATAGGCGACTGGCTTGGCCATCTGGGCACCGATCGAAAGGGAAATCACTTCGCGGAAGACCGCACGCACCCCCGAGGCGGGAATACCGGGGGCCGCTTCGGAAAGGGTGCGCAGCAACTGCTCTTCGCGTTGCGGAGCATAGACCGGGGCACCTGATTTCAGTTTCGCCTCGCCGATAGCACGGGCGACTTGAAGGCGCTCACCGAGCAACTTCAGAATTTCCCGGTCGATACGATCGACCTCGCGACGGTGCTCTTCCAGACTCATGCAGAAGGCTCTTCGGAAGCAGGCGGGTTCTCCGTCGCGAGCGCGATGGATGATTGATCTTCGAGGGGCAGGCCGACCTCGGAGTCGCCGATATTCAACGGTGTGGTGGCACGGGTGATCCACTCGGAAATCTGGGCGGGCGAGAGGACATCCGAAGCCGGCAGCTCGCCGAGGGAGCGAAGTCCCGTGAAATCAAGGAAGCGGTCGGTCGTGCCATACTGGATTGGACGGCCAGGCAAGTCAGCACGACCCGTGACGGCGACCAACTCCAATTCCATCAGACGGGTGAGGGCGCTGTCGATGGATACGCCGCGAATGGCTTCCATCTCCGAGCGGGTGACCGGCTGGCGGTAAGCGACAATCGAAAGCGTCTCCAAGGCGGCTGGGCTCAGGCGCTGAGGGCGAGGCTCTCCGCGAAGTAGGCGGACCCAGTCCGAGTAAGCTGGCGAGATCACCAGGCGGAACCCTTCGGGGCCCTGCAGGATACGACACGCGTCGTTGGCCTCCCGCATTTCAGCTTCCAGCGCGTCCACCGCCTCGCGAATCTGGGTAGCGGTGAGCAAGGTCGGCACCTGGTCGATGATATCCTGGATGATTTCTTGCACTGGAGCGGACAAAGTCGCGGACGGAGCCACGGCCTCCCCATGCCCCTCGAGCAGGTCGGGCTGCCTTTCGGCGGCCACCTGGGCGTGGTAGCGCTGGACGACCTTCTGGATGTCCTTGATGGACACCGCCTCGGAGGTCGAGAACAGGAGGGCCTTGATGATTTTCTTGAGGTTGAATTCCACGGGACGAGGGGTCTTAAATCGGATTGTCGGCGGCGACGGGGCGGCTCAGTGTCCGCACCCTGCCCTCTTATTAGGGGGCGGCAACCGACTGACAACCGCAGACTTTTCACACCCATGACCGA
>CAIRLQ010000134.1 GCA_903879465.1 uncultured Opitutia bacterium
CCGAGGCGCAGGAACCCTGCAGGCGAAGCTGGCGGGTGACGACAATCTGGAGCGGGAGTTCGGTCTTCGGCGTAAGATTACCGACGAGCGTCACGGTGCCGCCTTTGCGCACGGCGTGGATGGCGGAGAGCACGGTGGCGTTGAGGCCGACGCACTCGAACGCGGCGTCGGCGCCCTGCCCCTTGGTGAGCGATTTCACGAACTCGGTGAGATCGCCGCCGGTCTTGGGATTGAAGCTATGGGTGGCGCCGAGTTCCCTGGCGACGGCGAGGCGCGAGTCCTCGGTATCGACCGCGATGACCTGCGCGAAACCCGCGATTTTTGCGGCCTGCAGTGTCAGGAGGCCGATCATACCCGTGCCCACGACGACCGCGGTATCGCCCGGAGTGACGGGCGTGAGACGGACGGCGTGCACGCCGACGGAGACGGCCTCGATCATGGCGGCTTCGGCGAAACCGAGTTCGGCGGGAAGCTTATGGAGGATGCGGGCGGGGACGGTGACAAATTCGGCGAAGGCGCCATGGCGGCGGTAGTCGCCGCAGGATACGCCGAGGACCTGGCGGTTATCGCAAAGGTTGACGTCGCCGCGCTGACAGTGGACGCACTCGCCGCAAAAGACCGTGGAATCGAAGGTAACGCGGTCGCCGGAGGTGAAGCCCTTCACGGCGGCGCCGACGCCGGTGATGACGCCCGCGGCCTCGTGGCCCATGACCAGCGGAGGGATGCGGCGGCCCGTGGAGCCATCATAGCCGTGGATATCGGAACCGCAGATCCCGCAGGCGCGGACCTGGATCAGGACGTCGTCCGGACCGCAGACCGGATCGGCCACATCCACATAGGACATCTTCTTATATTCGGTAAGGAGCAGGGCTTTCACAGAGAAGGAGGAAGGAGGGTTTTGGAGAGAGGGCAAGACTTGGGAGGGCTGGAAACTGAGAGTATCGAGTATGGAGTATGGAGTATCGGGGTAGTGCATGACTTGGGTAGGGTCGGGAACGCGTCACGACATAGAGCTGCTGAATCGATGGCTGAGTCGATGACAGAGGGCTGAATCGATCACGGAGGACTGAATGGAAAAGCCCTGACGCCAGCATCGGGTAGGGCCGAGCATCCCTGCTCGGCCGCGGCCGGCCAAGGATGGCCAGCCCTACCTCGAGACAAAGGAGTTCACTCAAAGGGAAACCGGAGACCGGATGATTGGCTGGGGTTATTATGTCCGCAGCAAACTTTCCGGTCTCCGGTCTCCCTTTGCTCGATTGTATCCCCATCCGCTTACCGCCAACCGCTTCCACCTATTTAACAAACATTTGCCTCCGCTCGGCCTCCACCCTACCCATCTCACCATGAAGTTCCTCCCCGCCTTCTTCCTCTCCGTCCTCACGACCTTCGCTGCCGAAGGCCCCAAGCAATCCATCGAGAAGCTCGATCCCGCCCTGGACGCGCTCCTGGACAGCAGCGCCAAGATCGAGACGCTCGCGACCGGCTTCACCTGGGCCGAAGGCCCGGTCTGGTATAAAGGACGCATCGTCTTCTCCGACGTGCCGAACAACACCGCCTATCAGTGGATTGAAGGCGATGCGATGGCCTCCATCTTCCTCAAGCCCAG
>CAIRLQ010000135.1 GCA_903879465.1 uncultured Opitutia bacterium
ACCGCTACACGCTCACACTCAAGCAGCGCCACCTCACGGTGGACTTCAATGGCGAGCGCACCATCGTCCTCGATCTCGACTCGTCTCCGATGAAGGACCGCCCGGCCGAGGGGCATATCGGTTTTCAGGATGAGGCTAAGCGCGTCTGGTATCGCACTGTGCGTATCCAGGAAGTGAAATCAGCCGCAGGGTCAGCGACTGCGGATTTTATCCCAAGGGGACTCGCCGCTGACGTCGACCATGAACGGCCCTTGGCTCGCCCCGGGTGAAAGAATCGCCAGGATGGTCGCGTCGGCCTTGGACGCATTGAAGGTCGCGTGCACGATCCCCGCAGGAATATGGGCGGCATCGCCAGGCTTGAGGATGCGTTTGTCTTTCTCAACCCACTGTTCCACTTCGCCAGCGAGCACATAAATCATCTCCTCGAGTTCCGGGTGGGTGTGGAAGGCGTGGCCTTCTCCGGGGGGCAGGGTCGCCTCGCAGACCTGTAGGTCTCTTGCCCCCGTGAGCTCTGGCTTGGTCAGCCAGTAGTTGGTCCGGCCTTTATATTCCTCTTTAATCGCATCGGCTTTGGTCACGAATCGCAGCGGTTGGCTCATGGGGCTATTATTCGGAGGCTATCCGCACGGGCAAGCATCGGTGTGCCTGGCGTTGACAGGTGGGAACCTATGGGCGAGAAGGCTGTCCCCAAGTTACCTATCCTATGAAATACACCCTATCCCTCCTCCTCGGGCTCTCCCTTCTAGGCGCCGCTTCCGTCGTCGCTCAGGAAGCCAAAAAAGACGCCCCTAAGAAAGCCGCCGCTCCCGCCATCAAGCTCCCGGCGCAGCAGCCTGACGTCGCCGCTCCGAAGTTTGACGGGAAGACTGGCGAAATCCAAACCGGCTTCGCGAAGGCCCATGAGTCCTTCGTCGCCATCGCCAAGAAGGGCGAAGCGCAGGTCGTCTTCCTCGGCGATTCGATCACCGCGGGTTGGGGCGGCCAGAAGGCCCTCTTCGATAAGGAATACGCCCAGTATAAGGCCGCCAACTTCGGCATCGGCGGCGACCAAGTCCAGCACGTGCTATGGCGCGTCGAGAACGGCGAGTTCGAAGGCATCAAGCCCAAGGCTGTAGTGCTCATGATTGGCACCAATAACGTTGGTAACCCCGCGCACACGCCCGAGCTGGTCGCGGCGGGCATCAAGAACATTATCGACGCGATCCACAAGCGCTCGCCCGACACCAAGGTGCTCCTCCTCGCAATCTTCCCTCGCTCCGCCAAGCTTACCGACGCGGGCCGCGTGAAGAACCAGAAGGTCAACGACATCATTGCTAAGTTCGACGACGGCAAGAAGGTGCATTTCTTCGACATCGGTGCAAAGTTCCTCACTGCTGACGGCACGCTCGAAAAGTCCGTCATGCCTGACTTGCTGCACCTTAATGCAGCCAGCTATAAGGTCGAAGCCGACGCGATTCGCGAGAAGCTCGCCTCGCTCGTCAAGTAAGCTGACTGCTGGTTGCCATGATAGGTCGGGCCTCTTCGGGGCCCGGCCTTTTTTGTGCAATAATTACTTGCCCCAGTCGGCGGGCAGGTCGGTCAGGGTGGCGGTCAGGATTTCGTGAATCGCCAGGCGCTCGGCTTCGCGCAGATGCGCGAAGTTCTCAGAGGGTGGAAAGGCCCGCAGGCCGGCGGAGAGCTTGCGCAAAATGAGTTCATGTAGCGGTTTTGGTAGAGAGGCGAAACTCTGTGAGTAAATCAGGGGGCTACAGCGGTAACGGAAGAGACGGGTGTTGAGTTCCAGATCGCGCAAGGACCGATTATGGCCGTCGGCCTTGCGCGACCGGGTATAGGCCTTTTCAAAGACGCCGTCGCCGTGGATGCCTTCCGCCGGAAACGGGGCCTCGTCCTTGCAGAGCAGGGCTTCAATGACCTTCTCGGCCTGACTGTTGAAGACGACCACACACGATCCTGAGGGCGGGGCGTCAGCCGGCAGGCCGAGTATTTCGCGCATGGCCGGCCAGCGGTAGAGCGCGATGCGCGCGTCCTGGTTCGCCGTTGCGAGGACGTTGTGTACATGCACCTGATGGTCGTGCATGAGCAGGGCGACGATGTCGCTGGTGTTGAGCGGATAGCAGTGGGTATCGACGAGGTCCTTGAGAGAGGGGAGGGTCCGCCCGATTTTCGCGGAGGGTCCTTCGAAGTCGGCGATGGTCGCCCCGATGATATTCCCGTGGTGCTGAAGTCGGCTGCTGGCGCCGGTGACGTACCACCCGCCCCAACGTTCGGAAAGTGGCGTCGACGGCTCGATGTTGGCGCCGCCGGAGCCGCTGAGGGGCTCGCCGTTAGCGTCGGGGAAGACGCTACGTGTCCGGAGCGACGGGGTGTGCTCATGGCGCGTGTGGCAGAGTAGGCATTCTCCGCTGCGATTGAAAAGGGGCGCGGGCCCAGTTTCATGTTGATCCAGCAGATAGAAAGTGGCGCCGAGCTCCGCGTCAAAGACGGTGATTTCAAAACCGCCGCCCGCGGCCCATCCGACGTAGGCTTCGTCCGAGAAGAATAAGGCCCGCGGGGTTTCTGGCGAAATCAGGTTTCGCTGCAGGCTGGTCTTGCTGAAAACCAGCAGCTGGGACTCGATGGGAACTTCGAGTTGATCAAGCAACCAGCGCAGCCGTTTTTTTGCGGGCAGGCTCCGGATTTCGTCGGCTTGCTTTTGGAAAGTCGCGTTGAGTCGGGCGATTCGATCCCGCGGTTGGCTGGCAGTATAGTTGATGGGCGCATCCTCGAACGGCTCCCGCTGCTGGGCGGCGGCCCGTGCTCCGGTTAAGGAGAGAAGGGCGAAGCTCAGGAGCAGGCGAGGATTCACGCCCTTATACTATCGGCCGCCGCCGCCGCCGCAAGGCTTCGCTCAGCCGCGGGCGGCGCCGCGAAGCTTGCGCATGGCCGATTCTTCGAGTTGGCGGATGCGTTCGCGAGAAACGTTCTGGCGTTGCCCGATGGCCTCGAGGGTCTGGGCTTCGCAGCCCAGGCCGTTGCGGAGGCGGATGATTTCGCTTTCCCGTTCCGTGAGGAAGCTGAACAGGTCGTGGAGGAGCACGAGATCGTCGGCCTTGGCGGCGGCCTCAGCTGGCGAGGTGGCCCCTTCATCCGTTAGGGTGTCGCCGAGCGTCGTCTCGCATTCGTCGGAGAGTGCGGCGTCGAGTGATCGGCCGCATTGCTGGAGGCTCTGTAGTTCGGTGAGTTTCTCTGGCGAACAGCCGACCGCCTCGGCGAGCTCCTTATCGGCGGGCATGCGCCCGAGCTCCAGCGTGAGTCGGCGGGTCTGCTTGCGAATCTTGGCGAATTGTTCGTGGATGTTCCGCGGTAGTCGGACTGTCCGGAATTGGAAATTGAGTTCCGACATGATGGCGGCGCGGATACCCCAGTAGGCATAGGTACTGAAACGTAGGCCTTTGCTGGAATCGTAGTTGCGGGCGGACTCAAGTAGGGCGACGTTGCCGGCGCTGAGCAGGGAGAGCACGACGTCGCGGTGCACGTTGAACTGCATGATGGCGTGGTGGACGAGTCGCAGGTTGGAGCAGACGAGATGATCCAGAGCCGCTTGACCAGCGGGGCTGTAGTTTCCTTCGCTATCACGTCCGGCCTGGGCGATGCGGCCGAGGTGTAGTTCTTCGTCAGCGCTGAGACGCGTCCAGCGGCCGGCTTGGTCGAGGTAACGGGTGAGCTCATCGATAGGCTCATTCGTCGCCGCGGTGGAACTCGACGTGCCGAGGTCCGGCGTCAGCGTGTCACCGCGGGAGCGGATTTAGCCCATGTCGGGTAATGGGGAGCGAAGGAGGGAGGTGGGTGCTTCGATGTTTTGGGTGGCGGGGGCGGTGTGGTTGATCATGAGAAATAGGTAGACCTCTATACTATAGGGGCGAAAAGCGCTCATTTCGGACACGTGTTTTCCTAAGCCGCTGATAGTAAAAGAAATAAATATCGAAGATTTCTTGAAGGGTATGGGTCGCTGGAGCGAGTGACGGTCGCCTGGGGTGCTCGGGCGTGAATCATTATGCGTGACCGCTGAGGTTTGTCAAAAGGGTGGCTGCCGGCGTCGTGTCATAGCCTGACCCGCAAAGCCGCCAAGGCGTGGAGGAACCGCCCAGCGCGCCTGGGGTCTATAAGTTTGCCCTTAATCTAGCTCTTCTTAACTCATTCTCACCATGCACCCCGCCCTCCGTCTGGCCGCCCTTTTGTCCGTGGTCTCCGCCGCGAGCGCCGCGACCGGCCACCTTGAAGATAACCAGCAGTCCGTGAAGGCAGGGGCATCTTGCTGCATCATCTTCGCCCCTTGATTTTTGTGGGCCGCTTGAGCGTCATGCGTGGGTTTTCGCTAGCTTGGTGCTGTGCGGTCTCGGTTGTCGCGGTACGCGGGGCGCCAGTGGATTTCTCGCACGAGGTCGTGCCGATCCTGCGCAAGCACTGTGTCGAGTGTCACGCCGGGGATAAGAAGAAGGGCGGGCTCTCGATGAATACTCGCGCCTCGCTTCTGGAGGGTAGTGAAAACGGTGTGGTCATCGCTCCCGGGCTGAACGCTAAGGGCAAACTACTCGAGGTAATCGTCAGCGCCGACCCCGACATGCGCATGCCTCCCAAGGGTGAGCGCCTCACGCCTGCCGAAGTCGCGACTTTGCGCGAGTGGATTGGACAGGGGGCGGTCTGGGATGCCGGTTTCGCGTTCAAGCAACCGGCCTATGAGCCTCCGCTGCGTCCGCGGCAGCCGGTATTGCCCGCGGCGCAACCCGGGCGCGATCATCCGATTGACCGGATTCTGGATGCTTCGCTTGTGGCCCATCATCAGCCAATTCCGGCTCAAGCCACCGACGCTGCCTTTATTCGCCGTGCCTATCTTGACCTGATCGGCCTGCTGCCCACCGAGGCGGAAGCCAGTTCGTTCGCGGCGGATGCCCGGCCGGACAAACGCGCTATGCTGGTGCGTACCCTGTTGGCTCGTAATATTGATTACGCTGATCACTGGATGGTTTTCTGGAATGACCTACTCCGCAATGATTACGCCGGTACCGGGTATATCGACGGCGGTCGTAAGCAAATCACCAGCTGGCTTTATGTCTCGTTGCTCGCCAACAAGCCGTATGATCAGTTCGCCCGCGAGCTCATCGCCCCGACGCCTGAGAGCGAGGGTTTCGCCAAGGGCATCATCTGGCGCGGTGCCGTGAGCGCGGCACAGGTGCCTGAGCTCCAGTTTTCCCAGAGCGTCTCGCAGACCTTCCTGGGGATTAATATGAAGTGCGCCTCCTGCCACGATAGTTTCGTTGATCGATGGAAACTGAAGGATGCCTATGGCTTGGCGGCGATTTACTCGGATCATCCGATGGAACTCGTGCGCTGCGATATCCCGACGGGTAAGCCCGCCGCCGCCGCCTGGCCTTTCCCCGAGCTTGGCCAGATTGACGCCACGAAGCCGCGCAACGAAAGGCTAACGCAATTGGCCGGATTGATCACGCATCCTGACAACGGACGATTCCAGCGGACTATGGCGAACCGACTCTGGCATCGGCTCATGGGCCGTGGGGTCGTGCACCCCGTCGATGCGATGCAGACGGAGCCTTGGAATCAGGATCTACTTGATGTGCTCGCGAACCAACTCATGGGCTCCAAGTATGACCTCAAGGCTGTCCTGCAATTCATCGCCACCTCCCAGGCCTATCAGTCGCAGGCCGAGGTGCTCGGTCCGGATGCCGAGGCCAAAGGCTATGTTTATCGTGGTCCGCGCGGTAAGCGCCTGACGGCCGAGCAGTTCGTCGACGCCGTCTGGCGTCTCACCCAGACCACGCCGGCAAAAGTGGAATTAAGGGTGCCGCGCATCTTGCCCTCGGCTGATGACAAGAAAGCCCGGGCCGTGGAGGTGTTCGCGGCGCAACCTATTTGGTCGAACGATATCGCCCGCCGTTTACCGGCTGCCGGTGAGACACGCTCGTTCCGCAAGGTGTTTAATCTCGACGCCACGGTGGAGACGGCGCTGTGCGTGGCCACCTGCGACAACAGCTTCGATCTCTGGGTGAATGGCCGTAAGGTCGGTTCCGGTAATGACTGGGCTGAGCCGCAGAGCTTTGATATCGGCGATTTGTTGAACAAGGGTAGCAACCAGTTCGTCCTCGTGGGGCGCAATGGCGGTTCTACCCCGAATGCTGCCGCTGCCTGGCTCCAGGCGAGCGTCGAACTCATGGGTGGGGCTCGCGTAAAAGTCGCCACGGATCTTTCCTGGGAATGGTCAGAAGTCTTGCCAAATACGAAGGGGGTTATTGCGGAGGCCAAGGGAGCCAAAGGCGTCAAGCCGCTCTGGAGGCCTGTTTCCATCGTGAAGGCGGATGTCTGGGGTAAGGCCGAAGCGCGTATGTCGCAGATGCTGACTGGAGCGAGCGGCGGCATCTCCGTTCCCGCGCGTGCCAGCCTGATGAAATCAGATTTATTGCAGCGCTCGCTGGGGCGTCCTAATCGCGAGCAGATTGTTTCTATGCGTCCCAATGAGTTGAGCACCTTGGAGGCCATTGATCTCTCGAACGGCCAGGCGCTGACTAATTTGCTGGGAGCCGGCGCGACCAAACTCGCGAAGCGCAAGTGGGCCTCGGCGGATCAATTCGTCCAGTGGCTTTACGTGTCCGCCCTGTGCCGTGAGCCTTCCGCCTCGGAGCTCATGGTGGCACGGGGTATCCTTGGTCCGGATTTCTCCCAGCAGGGAATGGCGGACCTCCTCTGGTCTGTCTGCATGCTGCCGGAATTTCAGACTATCCGCTAATTACTATGAACACCCCGATGTCGCTTGATCCTTCGCTGCCCGAGCCGCTGGCTCGTCGTGAATTCCTGCGCATGCTCGGCGCCGCCGGCGCCGCCACTTTATCCATGGGAGCCCCGCGTCTGCTCGGTGCGGAAACCAAGTTCATCCAGCCCAAGGCCAAGGCCGATGCCTGCATCCTGATCTGGCTCGCCGGCGGGATGGCTGCACCGGAGACTTTTGACCCGAAGCGCTATGCACCCTATGAAAAGGGCCTTTCCTATGAGCACGTCCTAAGCACTTTCCCTTCAATTCCCACCGCCGTCGACGGTATGCGCATCTGCCAGGGGATGGAGAATATCGCTTCTGTCATGGATCGCGCGACGTTGATCCGTTCGGCGGTCCAGCCTGATCTCGGCAGCATCTTACATTCGCGCCATCAGTTCCATTGGCATACCGGCTACGTGCCGCCCCAGACCGTTGCATGCCCACACATCGGGGCCTGGATGGCCCGCGTGCTCGGCCCGCGCAATCCGGTGATGCCTGCTTTCATTAACATCGGACAACGCCTCGAAGGGGTGGGCGAAAGCGAGGAACTTAAGGCTTTCACGACGGCTGGTTTCTTCGGCGGCGAGTTTGGCCCGATGAATCTACCCTTCCCAGAGGAGGCCGCGGCCGCGGTTCGCCCCCCGAAGGGGATGGATCCCGCTCGTTTCGTGAATCGCGACCGCGAGTTCCGCCGCCTGGTGGACGCCAATCCGAATCGTGCCGTGCTCAGTGATTATCAGCAGGCATCGATGATGCGTGCCATGGATAACGCCTATCGCCTACTCAGTGCCAAGGAGCGCGCCGCCTTTGACATCTCCCTGGAATCCAAGGAGGTGCAGCAGGATTACGACACCGGCCGTTTCGGCCGTGGCTGTCTCCTCGCGCGGCGGCTCGTTGAGAACGGTGCTCGTTTCGTCGAGGTCACGACGGAGTACGTCCCCTTCTTTCAGTGGGACACGCACGGCAAAGGGCACGAGACCGTGGCCAAGATGCATGCGGAAATCGACCGCCCCATCGCCCGTCTAATCCGCGACCTCGAACAACGCGGCCTACTTGACCGTACGCTCGTCGTAATCGCCAGTGAGTTCAGTCGCGACGCCATGATCGAGGGGCGCCCGGGCTCCAAGGCTGGAGATCAGGCTTTCAATAAGGGCAAGACGATGGAAAGCCCCGATCATTACGGACTCCATCGCCACTTCACGGGAGGCACGAGTGTGGTGATGTTCGGTGGCGGCGTGAAGCGGGGTAATATTTACGGAGCGACCGCAGACGAACGGCCGCTGGTCGCGATCAAGAATCCCGTCTCCGTTTCGGACATGCACGCCACGATTTTTCATGCGATGGGCATCAGCCCTAAGACGGCTTATGACATCGAGGGACGTCCGTTCTACGCGACGGTGGACGGCAAGGGCGTCCCTGCGCCGATTTTCAGCTGAGCTTCTTCAGCCGGAGCAATGCCGCCGCATGGTCCGCCACGGCTTGCTCGATGAGTTCACGGGTGCGACTCATCGCTTCGGTGAGCGGCATGGATGGCGGTTTGATGCCGATTAGCAGGTCGAAGGTCGAGCGCAGTCCGAGGGAGTCATCGTAGGTCCCGGCCACGCCGACGATTTTCTTGCCGAGTTGCCGCGCCATCCGCGCCACTCCGACCGGACCTTTGCCTTGCAGGCTTTGGGCATCGAGCCGTCCTTCGCCGGTGATTACGATGTCGGCGGCGCTGATTCGCGCTTCGAGTCCGAGTTGTTTGGCGATGAGCTCAAAACCACTGGTGAGCCTGCCGTTGGCAAAGGCCATTAATCCGAAGCCCAGTCCGCCAGCTGCGCCGGCGCCCGGAGTGTTTTGCGGATCAAGCCCAAGATCTCGCTTCACCAGTTGCGCTAGGTGTTCTAGTCGCGCTTCAAACCAAGCGAAGTCTTGGACGCCTTTTTGCGGACCATAGATGCGGGTCGCGCCGCGGGGGCCGAGCAACGGGTTGTCGACGTCGCAGGCCACGGTCACTTCCACGCTCCAAGGAGAGAGGGGGAGGGTGATGCCATCTGCTTCCAGCAGGGTCTCCAGCGTGGGGGTGAAGCTGATTCCTTTGCGGCTAAAGCCGTAGCCCAGGGCGAGGGCTAGGCCTAAACCGCCGTCGTTGGTGGCGCTGCCGCCAATGCCAATGAGAATACGCCGAGCCCCTCTATCCCGGGCCGAAATCATAAGACTTCCAGTACCTAAAGTGCTTGCTGATAATGGGTTAAGTTTAATATCAGTCACCTGAGTTAGCCCGCTTGCGGCGGACATTTCCATCACCGCCAGGCCGGATGAAGGTTGCCATCCAAAGACCGCCTGGATCGGACGATTCTGGGCGTCGAAGGTGCTGACTTCGACTGTTTCCGCCCCAAGCGCAGCGGTCATCGCGGCGGTCGTGCCCTCGCCTCCGTCAGCGATGGGGCAAATATCAAAATCAGCGCAAACCCCGCCTATTTCTAGACCCTTTTGGACAGAAAAGGCGACTTTTTCAGCTTCGAGCGAGCCTTTGAATTTGTCCATGGCGATGAGGATTCGCATCAGTCAGGGGGTGTCAGGACTCTTGCTCCTAGGGTGTTTCTTATCAATCCAATAGGCCAAGTGTCGCTTGATTCTTAAACGCTTCAGACTAGATTTGCTTAACTTTCCAAGCAGCTTGGATTGTATCCCCCTTCCGCCAATTACGACCTCCCCATTTATGAAGACGCTCCATCGCCCGGCCATGCTGGGAGCCCTACTAATCTCCTCCTTCGCCGTCGCCGCCGATGAGCCGACCAAGGAGGGTTTAGAGTTTTTTGAGAAGAACGTCCGCCCAATTTTGGCCGATCGATGCTTCGAGTGTCACTCCGCAGACAAGGGGTCTTCAAAGGGTGGGCTGATTCTTGATTCCAAGGATGGAGCCTACAAGGGTGGGGATGAAGGCCCGGCCGTCGTTCCTGGCAATCTGGAGAAATCCCTGCTCATTAAGGCGATTCACTACACCGATCCGGAACTCGCGATGCCGCCCAAGAAGACCGGGGGCAAGCTACCTGACGAGAAGATCGCGGTCCTGGAAGAATGGGTAAAAATGGGGGCCCCGATGCCTTCCGGCGGCGCTGCGAAACTCACTGGGCTTACTGGTAAGGCACGCCAGCACTGGGCTTTTCAGCCAATCAAAAAGGCCACCGTGCCCGAGGTGAAGGATAAGAGCTGGGCGAAGAGTCCGATCGATGCCTTCGTGCTCGCGAAAATGGAAGAGAAGGGGCTGGTGCCAAATCCGGCGGCTGACCCCGAATCCTTCCTGCGTCGTGTCTCTTACGACCTCATCGGGCTGCCGCCCACCTCCGAGCAGGTGGAGGCCTTCATTAAAGCCTACGAGGTCGCGGTTTCGGCTGACGCCCTCGCCGTGCGTGCTGGCAAGCCGGCGACTAAGGTCGAACAGGTCGTCGCCGCACGCGTGGATGAGTTACTTGCCTCGCCGCACTACGGTGAGCGGTGGGCTCGCCACTGGCTTGATACCGCTCGCTACTCCGACACCCGCGGCCTGCAGGTAGACCAAGGGGATTCGCTCTTCCTCGACTACCGTCACGCCTACGCTTGGACCTATCGTGATTACGTCATCAACGCCTTCAACGACGACAAGCCCTACGATAAATTTGTGGTCGAGCAACTGGCTGCCGACCGTCTGCCGGATATCGCTCCCGACGACGTCCGCCTCGCCGCTCTTGGCTTTATCACCGTCGGCAAGCGGTTTGACGATCCGAACGATACCATCGATGAGCGCATCGATACGGCGACCAAGGCCTTCCTCGGCCTCACGGTTGCCTGCGCCCGTTGTCATGACCATAAGTTCGACCCCATACCGACGGCGGATTATTACTCTCTGCACGGTATCTTTGCTTCGATTGTGGAGCCCCTTCAGCACCCGACCATCGCGGCGGCCGGCAAGGTCGGCGCCGCCGCTCGCAACGATTTCATCAAGCGGCTGAAACAGTTGCAGGACGAGCAGGCGGCTGGATTTTTCCGTTACATGCGCGAAACGCGCGCTCGCTATGACCACGAAATGGCCGGCCGCATGATGCTATCCACCGTTCGCCGCGGTTCGAACGAGGCCGGTGAGTATGCAGAGAAATACAAAATCGACCTCCAGACCGATGGCGATTTTGCCGCGATGCGTATCCAGAAGGACTCGCCGATTACTGGACCTTTCGTCGCCGCCGCCGCCGTGCCACTAGTATATTTCGCGGAGCGGGCACCAGACGCCATCGAGGAGTCGCTCAAGGATCCCGATCATCCAGTCAACCCAATCATCGCCGCCGCCTTGCGTAGCCTGAAACCTAAGACGCTCGATGACGTCGCCATGGCTTACCAGCGTGTCTACAACGACAATAAGACGGCCATTCTCGCCCACCTTGCACTTCTCGCCAAGCCTGGCGAAGAATGGAAGAAGACCCCTCCGGCCATTGCCCAGTTGACCGGCTATCCGTGGGCGATTCCGTCGCACGACGAAATCCATGATAATGAGGAGATGATCGCGCTCTTCAGCACCCGCAAGTTCTGCGCCGACTGGCAGAACCGGCCAATCTACGGCGGCATCGGTAATCGCGCCCCAGTCGCTTATTTCCGCCACACCCAGATTAATGAGCTGCGTCTTTCGCACCCGGGCGTTCCCGGGGAAGCCATGGCTGTTCAGGATTCGGAAGCACCGAAGGACAGCTACGTATTCATCCGTGGAGACAAAAACAAGAAAGGCGCCATGGCACCACGTCGATTCCTGGATATTCTTTCCGTCGGAGAGCGCCGTCCGTATGTCGACGGAAGCGGTCGTCTGGAATTTGCCCAATCCATCGTCTCGAAGGATAATCCCATCACCGCCCGAGTGGCCGTGAATCGCATCTGGATGAAGCACTTTGGTGAAGGCTTCGTCAACTCGCCGGACGATCTCGGAAACATGTCGGAGAAGCCGAGCCACCCGGAGTTGCTGGACTATTTGTCCGCCGAGCTCGTGGAGAATGGTTGGAAGCTGAAGCGACTTCAGCGCATGATTGTAATGAGCAACGCTTATCGTTTAGATTCGAATCCTTTGGTAAACCCGCTTGTCGCCAAGAAAGCTGCGGTGGACCCCTTGAAACTCGACGCCGGAAACCGATTACTCTGGCGGGCAAATCTTCGTCGTCTCGATTTCGAGGCGATTCGCGATTCGATGATTCTGCTGACCGGCAAGATGAATCCCGCCGTGGGCGGACAGCCGGCTAACATCACAGAAGAGCCCTTCAGTTATCGCCGTAGCCTCTACGGGTATGTTGATCGCCGCCGCCTAAGTGACACGCTTTCGCAGTTCGATTATGCCGACCCCGACATGGCCAACTCCAAGCGTAATGCGACAATCGTCCCCCAGCAGGCGTTGTTCTTTATGAATAACGCACTGTCGGTTGACGCCGCTCGCGCGGTCGCCGCTCGCAAGGACGTCGTGAATGCTATGTCCGAGGATCAGCGCATCGTCGCGATGTTCCGCGCGCTCTTCCAGCGCCGTCCGTCGGCCGCCGAAATTCGCATGGCGCAGGAGTTCGTGACCAAGCAGAAGATGCAGGCGGCCACGTCTAATCTTAAGGCGGCCACGAAGTCGGTGGCCGCTGGCGCCAAGCCGAAGGCGGCCGTCGCTACCACGAAGGCCCCCGCCGGGTCCGCCAAGGCCCCCGCCGGGTTCACCAAGGGCGGCAAGGCCGCCGGGCCTGCGATGATGGCGGAGGGCGGAGAGGAGTCGATGATGGCTGCCACGACGGGGCCAGGGGCCGAAGGTATGCTCCGGAATGCCGGGGAGCTTATTTCACGCAACCCGTTGACCCCGATTGAGTTGCTGGCTCAAGCCTTAATCCTCTCCAATGAGTTCGTGTACGTGAACTGAGGTTTATTCGCTATTTTTTAACAAGCCCGGCCCTTTGGCCGGGCTTGTTATTGGGGGATGCGAAAGGCCCTCCATCTATTAGTTGAAGTCTGCCAGAATCAGGAGAGAATAATAATTAATAAGACCCCCCTTTGCGCCGCGTGCGTAAAATCTTATCCCACATTTAAACCAAAATTAAGGTATGACTCATCTCCTCTCCCTGTTCCGTGCCTTGGCCGTCGTTACTTCTGTCGCCGCAGTTGTCGCCCGTGCCGCCGATGCCAAGCCCGAAGAGAAGATGGATCCCGCTGGCCTGGAATTCTTCGAGAAGAATGTCCGCCCAATTTTCACTGAACATTGTTACAAGTGTCACTCGACGGCTGAAGGTGTTTCCAAAGGCGGGCTATTGATGGATTCGCGGGCAGCCATTCTTGCCGGCGGCGATCAGGGTCCGGCGGCTGTCCCTGGAGATCTGAAAAAATCTTTACTCATCGTCGCGGTACACCAGACCGACCCCGAACTTTCGATGCCACCCCGCAAGTCGGGTCCGAAACTTTCGGATGCGAAAATCGCGGCCCTAGAGAAGTGGATCATGATGGGTGCCCCCGCCCCTACCGGTGCGGGTGCCGCTAAGCTCACGGGTCTTTCTCAGAAAGCTCGTGATCATTGGGCTTTCAAGCCAGTCGGCAATTATCCCGTGCCCACCAAATTGAGCATGCCTGGATGGTGTCAGAACGAGGTAGACGCTTTTGTCATGGCGAAGCTCGATCAGTTCGGCCTCAAGCCCAGTCCTTCCGCCGACGGTGAAGCCCTGCTCCGTCG